>CAILKW010000151.1 GCA_903834845.1 uncultured Bacteroidia bacterium
AGCATAAATGACATGAATTTTTCTTTAGTAGGTACCCAGCCAAAGGCATAGGATGGGAAAAAACCAAGACGTTTTCCTTTAGCATAGTTTTCAGATCCATTATATCCAAAATTATACTCTACCATATATTTTTCCTGATAAGCATAATTCATACGACCGGCCAGGCCTTGTTTACGGCTGGGAATCGAGCCATAAAGGGTAATATCAGCAGCACTGAGATTATCACCCTGATTGTACAACAAAAGACCGCCAAAGGAATGATCTCCAAACTGCCGGTTATATATTAATGATGCCTCGGAGTACATATTCCTGCTGGTATTCTGACTCGTAAGGGAAGCGGTGAGATAGTTTGTGTAAGTTGCGCTTGAGGGTTCCTGATCCACATAGTTGTATTGACCATCAGCATTTAACAAAACAGGATCTCCGTTTGCATCTATGCTCCAGGGTTTAATTAAATAGGGACGTGGGCTCATTGTTCTTGCGATATTTGCTGAACCATTGGTATCAAATGAATACATGAATTTTGCCGAAAGTCCTTTCGTGATGAAATCGAGCTGTTGAGTAAGAGCCATATTTGATTGCACCCGTGAATAATATTCGGTTCCGTAACCTGAGAAAGCCAAAAGTTGTTGTGGACTGCGGGCTACACCATAAGCATATCCAGGGATTTTGGTTTTATCGGGATAACGGGCAGGATACCAGACAGGAGGAACTAACTGCATCCAGCTGAAAATAGTTGAAGCACCTGCTCCCGGATAATTTCGGTTTTCGAGTGATCCGGCAAGACTTAAACTTAAAGAGGTGGATGAAGTCAATGTCATATCAACATTAGTTCTGAAATTATATCTTTTCACATTAATGTTGCTGTTAAAGCTATTCTCATTGGTTGAATTATACATCCCATTCTGGTTTATGTAAGCTCCTGATACAAAATAGCGCATTTTCTCGCTTCCACCTGATACATTGATTGTAGCATGTTGTGAGCTTGATACCGGTTTTATTAATTCGTCCATCCAGTTCACATTTGGGTAGTAGTAAGGGTCATAACCTGAACGGGTTCGGTCAATTTGTTGCTGGGAAAAGATAGGAAGACTTCCCATATTTCGTAATGCTTCGTTTTGTACTTGCATATAAGTAGGGCCGTCAACAAATTTTGATAACTGAAGCGGTGTGGTAAAGCCATTTTCGTATCTGAAACTGACTGCCGGTTTACCGATAGAACCTCTTTTGGAGGTCACCAAAACAACACCATTTGCTCCTCGTACACCGTAAACAGCTGTTGCTGTTGCATCTTTCAAAATTGTAAAATCAGCAATCTCGTCAGGGTCAATTCCATCTATACTGCGCTCAACACCATCAACAAGTACAAGTGGAGTAGTGGTTCCTGCAAATGTATTGATACCACGTATCCAGAATGTTGCACCATCATAACCCGGCTCGCCTGAGGATTGTACTGCAATAATTCCAGCCAGCCTTCCTGCCAGTGAAGTACTGACGGTTCTGGACGGAAGCTTTAATTCAGCGGGCTTTATTTTATCAACCGCTCCAACAACACTTCCTTTTTTCTGTATCCCATATCCAACTACAACTACCTCATCAAGAGATGCTGTTGTCTCATTCATTACTACATTAAAGGTTGTTTTACCTATGACAGGTAATTCAATTGATTCCATCCCGATAAACGAAAAAACTAAAGTTTTAACATTTGGAGTTATAGACAAAGTGAATTTACCATTAAAATCAGTTACCGTTCCGGTTGTGGTTCCTTTTACAAGAACTGTTACTCCGGGTAAAGGTAATCCCTTGGCATCTTTAACAGAGCCGGAGATTTCCTTCTTTTGGGGTTGTTGTTGTGCCAATGCTTCTGTAAACTCCATTTTCTCCTCTTTGCCCTTTTTAAGAATAACCGCTTTGTGAGCAATCTCATATTCAAGGTTCGTCCCTTTAAGACATAGATCAAGTGTCTTTTCGAGGCTTGCTTTCTCTATCTCGATATTCGAAACAATTACATCCTTAATGTCGTCAGGACTGTAAAAAAAAGTAAACTCTGTCTGCTTCTGGATTGCTTTAATTACCTCATTCAGAGAAACATCACGCATTGAGAGTTTGATGTTCGCGTTCTGAGAATAAACATTGGCAGAAACCTGCATAATGCAGGAAAAAAGAAATAAACTCACAAGTTTCATCACTCGAATGATTTTTGAAATACTTTCCATAAAAGGAAAGTCATCCCACCGTTTTTTGTTCATGCATTTGTGTTTTAGATTAATAATTAATATTTCTGAACCCCAGAAATGCCTTCAACAGGAGATTTTCGCACAATCTCATGTTTTTGTTTTATATATTTGAAAACAAGATTTCTTTCCCTTTTACTGAAATACTTACCTTTCCGGTTTTGTTGATAATTTCAAGTATTGGAACTATGCTCTCATATTTATTTAATCCACCTTCGAACCTGATGTTTTTCAATGATTCATTATCAAATTTGTAATTAAAATCATACCATCGTGAAAGTGTTTTCATTATCTCATCGAGTGTCTGGTTCGTAAAAGCATATTTGCCGGTAATCCATTGGGTAACCTGTTGTGCGTCAATTTTTTGAATGATAATTCCCTCTGTTGACAGATCATATACAGCCTGCTGATCTGGCTCCAGATAACTGACTTTTGTTGTTTGAAATCCTGAATTTAGTTTTACTTTTCCTTCAACTAAAGTTGTGAATGACTGATAATCATCGGGATACGCCTTAATATTGAAGGAAGTTCCCAAAACTTCAATTTGTAACTCTTTAACTGTTACAATAAAAGGCTTCAACTTGTCTTTTGCCACCTCAAAATAAGCTTCACCCTCAAGTGTTATTTCCCGTTTTTTTCCTGTGAAACTGACAGGGTAAACCAATTTACTCATTGAGTTTAAAACCACTCGCGTGCCATCAGAAAGTAAAAGAGAATACTCTCCTCCCTGCGGCACGATCAAGGTATTTAAAAGTGTTTTTTTCTTTTTGTCAGGTAGTTGCCCTGCGTAGCTTAATGCTTCATTCGTGTTTTTGATTATTGTTCCATCATTTTCAATCAGATTTCTTGTCGTGTCATTAGCAAGATTCACACTTTTACCATTTGCCATGATCAAAACAGCATTGCTGTTACCCGGTTGGATTAAAGAGGTTGTTTGTTGAAATGTGTTTTGCTTCTCATTCAAATACCAGTATGCAGAAATCCCTATTAATATTGGGATAATTATGGCTGCCGCAAATCTGAACAAAAGTGTCACTATTCGTCTTTTATATCTGACATTCAACGCTTTTGAAATTTTTTCCCATGCCTGTTTATCATCAATACTTTCATAAAACGAATTCCTAACTGAGATGTTTTTACCATCCTTTATTTTCGCATATAGCTGCTGATTTCGCTCCGAACTGTTTATCCATTTATCCAATGACTCTTTTTCAATTTCGTTTAACTGACCACATATATCGCGGGCAATTAATTCAGATACTTCGATAATTGAATAAATTTTTTCCATTTTCACTAAGTTTAAACAGTTTCCAATAGAAGGAAACGCACAATGCTTATTTCAACCCTCAATCAAACTGTTATTCTTATACAAAACAAATGAACTTTAAAAGAGGGTGAATGAGAAAATAAAAAAAAACATGATCTTTAAGATGTTTGCGCAATTCCTTATAAGCATTCTTTTTCAACGTTTTAACGGTATTAATAGAAATAGCCAACCTATCGGCGATCTCTTGGTTTTTATTTCCTTCCATGCTAAGCCACACAATTTTACGACTTTGGGAAGCCAGTTTGTTGACTGATTTGTGTACAATGCTGTATGTCTCTTCTTCAAGAATCAATTCGTAAAAATAATCATCTGACAAAACCTCCTGCTTCAATATATTCTCCCGAATGACACGGAGTTTTAACTCGTTTAAACATTTATTCCGTGTAACGGTGTAAATAAAGCCTTTGGCTGCTTTTATATCGGTAAATTTTTCCTTGCACTTCCAAAATTCAATGAATGCCTCCTGCACAAAATCTTCAGACAGATCGGTCTCCCTCACATACTTTCGGGCAAAAACACATACAGATGGGTAAAATCCTTCAAAAAAAAGCTTGAAAGCTTTTACATCGTCTGTACCAAAGAGGCTGATGTGAGAATTTTCTGGTTCCATTAGTTCATTTACTAAAGTATTTTTCTTATGTTAGTTTTGTCAATCTCTGGAAAAAACGGTTACTTGATTGTAATTATTGCATTGATGTAAACATTTTGGGTTTCAGGGTTCAAAATAAATTCAATTTTTGCCGGAATTGATACCGATTTACCAAATGTTATTGGCTTCGAAATACCAACACCCAGATTAACAATGGCTGCATGAGAAGCATAACTGCCTTCACCAAGTGTCATACCGGCAAATGCACTGGTTGTTAATTCTTTATAACTCTTTTCGTATTTTATTTCTGCGTAAGACGACATATTTTGCGACAAAGTTATTGCTTTGCGATCGGCTCCCCAAATCCAAAGTGAGTACAATAAGGAGATGGGGATTTTTTCTGATGGCTTAAAAACAGCATAAGCATCAAGCATGTGTGAGGTGGTTTTTCGTTCCAAATTAAAGAATTTAAATCTGGCTCCTGCCGAATCATTAATTGCAAAATAGTCGGTGATACCAAGTTTCAGTTTTTTTGTAAACTGGTATTCAACGGTAAAATCAACTTCGCTATATGAACGTCTTTCGAAGGCATAAGAACCCCAAAAAAGCAAATTTAGTTTATTATTGGAAAATCCAAACGATGGCTGAATTACAGGGGTTTCCGAATAACTTAAGCCTCGCCATATCCAGCGGTTAGCCAAGTCAACCTGCACATAAAAACATGAATCTGCTTTTTGCGCATAGAGACTGACAAACAGTAAATTAGTAATCAAGAGCAGAAGTATTTTTCTCATTTATTTTCATTTTTTCTCATTTTGCAATTCAATATTTGCCCATAAATTACTGACTGACAGCTCAACTGACTTTTTTAGGTTTTCAATAGCTGTAAGAGTTTCACCAAGTCCCTTATTACCAAGTCCTTTTAATAAATATGCGTTTGATAATTGAACATTTTCAGCTTCCTTTTCCCCAAATTTTGCAAAGAAATCTATTTCAGAACCTTTGTCAATCCGTTTATTACCCTGTTCAATCATTGCATTAAAACATTCGGATGCTTTTACCTTATTGCCAAGTTTTTGAAAGCTTAAACCCTGGTAATAAGTAATATAATTCGTCTCTTTATTTGATTGTTCTGTTGACATGGTAAAGTAGGTATTGGCTTTAGTTTTATTTCCCAAGGCATTAAAAGCCAATCCAATAAAGTAGTTTATCTGAGGGCTTCTTGCGTCTCCTGTCCTTGCCTTTGAATTCTCAGGAGTTTCAATGGTTGCCATGAATTGCTCCAGAGCTTGTTGGTATTTCTTCTGTTCAAGGTATTTTCTACCAAGCAGCAGATGTGCATCTACTGTAATGTCTCTTACTCTTGAACTTCCTTCACGAAAGTGGAAATTACTCTTACTTAAATACTCCACAGCTTTTTCGGATTCGCCTGCCAGATTCAGAACCATGATCTCGCGCACAAATGCGTCATCACGTTGTTTGACAATTTCATTGCTCGCCTCGAACAGTCTTGCTCTCTTTTCAATAGGTGCATTACTTAGTTCGTAGAGAGGATCCAGCTCAGCATAATAAACCGGGTCATCCTTTTTAAGTGCAAAAGCTTTTTCATAAGCTTTTATTGCTTTTACTACATCTTGTGAATATTGGTAATATCCCCATCCTAAATTTCTCCATGCAATTGCCAGAGAAGGATCTTGCTTAACTGCAGTTTTCCAATATTCAATAGCCTTCCGGGGTTGCTTGTCGTAAAGTAAATTTCCAAGATAATAAGACGGTTTTGCATCGTCAGGATAGTATTTTGAGGCTAAATCCAAGACTTTATAATCCTCCAAGCGGAATGGGAAACCGTAATCAACTGACTGATTTGATGCTTCTTTAATGAATTTCGCAGCCTCAGCCTTATCTCCTTTTTTGTCCTGAAGATATCCAAGATAATAACTTATCATCTGACTTTTTCCTTTGAAAAGGCGAAGTATATCCTCAGATTCAGCAAAAAGCCCGTCATTTAGGTATCCGACAGCCAGTTCAAGATAGTTCTGATCAAAATCTCTCATTTTTCTTGTAAGAGCAGCAAGTAACTCTATACTTTTTTCAGTGTTACCAGATTCTTTTGCAATAAGATAAATCTCGTTGCTTGCTCTAAAATCGAGAGGATCTTTTTCAATAACACCAGCAATTGTTGTGGTTGCATCCTCAAAATTTCTTAGTTTCCGTTGAATGGAGGTCTTCAGATTTATAGCACTGTTGTTTATAGCATTCGTGGAAAGCGACTCATTGATCTGATCGAGTGCTTTTTGAAATTTGCCTTTTAAACAGGATATTCTTGCGAGTTCGAGGTAGGCTGCAGAATGATAAGCATAATCCCATGTTGCGCGGTATAAGGTGTCCGCAGCTTCTTCGTAAAGTTCAAGTGCCTTTAATGTCAAACCCTGAAGGTAAAGTGCCTCACAAGTTGAAGGCCGTGTATAATCATTTGTCAGTCTTTTAATTGCCGTACCGAAGTAGTTTCTTGCAATGTTGTATTCGCCATTTTTGAGATTTACATTTCCAACTGCAATATTAGTCCTGATATCTGAAGGATCGCGTTTCAACGCTTCTTCAAAGTAATTCATGGCATTCAGGGTCGGATTATAGAACTGTAGTATCCGGCTGCCAGTAAGGTATAGTTCCTCAATGGTCTGAATGTCTTTGGGCTGTGCAGGTTTTTTCACCTCTTCAGGAAGTTTACCGGCAGGTTTTTTCTCTAAAGGTTGATACGAGACCAAAACTTCGTTGTTCTCTGAATTAATCATTTCTGTATAAAGATCGGTCACATCAAATTTGCCGTCAATTTTAATCAAAGTTTTAAAGGCGGATGCCGGGGAGACCTCAATGATCTTCTCGAATATTATTGAATTTTTTTGCTTCAGGATAATCTTTGCCTGGTTTATTTTTTGCGTTGAATAATAGCCAAGAAAGACTTTATTCGTATCTCTTTTTTCGAGGTTTACTGCGCCGTTGAGGTTGGCATATTTAAACCCCTGAATATCTTTTACCGGATACCAATATTGTTTAAAGGTCTTCACCTCATAAGGTTTAATCCAGCTGTAATCGGGCTGATTGTCGGAAAACGCACCTACCATGATTTCAACATAAGGGCCATCTTTTTCAGTTAGTCTTCCCTCTGTTGCCTGACCTTGTTCACCTGAGCCCCATTCCCATAATTTTGCACCTTTTACAATGTTATGGTCACCAATGTGGACTGTACCTGTCTCTTTTCCATGATCATAGCCTCCCATGAAATCTTCTTTCAGGTTGTATGCAAAGTAAGAATTCTGATTAACAGAGTTTTTCCACCAGCTCAGATCAACACCTTTTGTGAAGTTTTCTCCATTGTAAACCTCGGTTGAAATTGGCCAATTTGTAAAACTGTTTTTTGCATGGTAAGTTGCCTGATCAACACTTGGTGGGAAAATTACCTGATAATCCTTATTGGTATGTGCTGCTACATTTGCCCAGTATAGAAATGTGTTTGTGTGGGGAGTTGGATTATGTATTTTAACTTCTGTCATGTAATATGATTTTCCTGGGAAAACGGTGATTCCGATTGTCCATCTCATTCTGTGACGTGGCTCGGTTTCGCCAATCCAGATTGTTTTGCTGCCATTTTTGTTTTCAGCCATATCATAATCAACAGGAAGGAATGTGGAAGCTCTGTGATGGTGAATAACGCACCACTCAATGCCGCCTGAAACCCATGCACCTGTCATACCTATATTTGATGGTTTGACGACATTGTTTTTATAAATGAAGTTATACCCGTTGGTCTTATCGGTTCCGTAATAGAGTTTTCCTCCGATCTCAGGAGTAACACATAGCTTAATATATTCGTTTTCAAGTATTAACGCCTTCCAAGTCTTATTTTCTTTCTCATTTGAGATCACATCGTTCAGTCTGTAAGGATAAATTATTTTTGAAGCACCCTGATATGACTCGCACTTAAAAAACATCGGGTTTTTATCGGGTGGGCTAACTTTGTAGGTTGGTACTACCCACTCTTGCTCAGAAAGTTTTACCTGTCCGCATAGGCTTGTGACGTTAAAAACAAGAAATGCGATTACGCACACATAAAGTGGGAATCGTTTGAAAACCTTTGATTTATAATTCATTTTCTTTATATATCAGTTTTATTAATTAAGGTTGCAAATTACAAATTTCAAAAGCCAAATAAAAATTAATTATCAGATATTTTAATCCTTATTAAACCCATTTTACCGATAAATAATGGTCATTCACCGAAAAGAATATTTTTTTGCATTGTTTAGAGTAAATATTTGTAACAATTTTATTTTTAAAGCGTCTATTTATTTAAATCTTTCAAATTATGAAACGGAAACATTTTCAACTTATCGGAGTATTTGCAGTTCTGAATATTCTTTTTTCGTCCTGCTGGTTTTTAGGCCCGTCAATAAAAGGAGACGGAAACGTTACTGAAAAAATAAGGCAACTTGATTCTTTCGACCAGATTAAAGTGAGCCGTGGAATGGACGTATTTATTACCCAGGGAAGTCCGGCATTGGTAAAGGTAATTGCTGACAGTAATTTGCACGAAGTGATTGAAACAGTGGTAGAGGGTGGTGTTCTGAAAGTTACTGTTAAGGAAAATATTCGATGGGCCAAAGAGAAAAAGGTGATGATAACAATCGAAAAACTTTCGGGTGTTGCTGTTTCGTCAGGTGCAGGAGTATGGTCGCAATCGCAAATTTTGTCTGAAAATCTAAAATTGCAGTCTTCTTCGGGAGGAAACCTGACTATGGATGTTAATGCAAAATTACTCAGTGCCGATTGTTCCTCTGGTGGCAATATGAAACTTTCGGGTCTTGCAAAGGAGGCCGAGCTTGAAACATCGTCAGGTGGTAACCTGAAAGGTGTTGATCTTAAAGCCGATCAATGCACAATGGGGGCATCAAGTGGCGGTAATGTTTCTTCTACAGTACTTGAGAAACTCGATGCTAAGGCTTCAAGTGGTGGCAACATTGTTTATTACGGTGACCCAAAATCAACTTCGGTTAACTCCTCATCAGGCGGAAATATACATCGCAAATAAACTATTGATTATGAAAACTATAATACGATTTACAATTATCCTCTTTGTTACATTTTATTTTCAGGGGACTAACTTACTTGCTACGCAGGTAAACAGTGATCGCCAGGCACGTCAGATCTCCGGATTTCATGGAGTTTCGGTAAGTAGTGGTATAGACCTTTATCTTATTCAGAAAGATGTAGAGGAAGTATTTGTTGAAGCCAAATCTGATGAACTTGATAAAATCATCACAACTGTAGAAGAGGGTATTCTAAAAATTTACATAAAGGAATAATCCTTTTTTGGACTGAACTGGAGTAACGGTACGAGAAAAGTTTATGTTTCGTTCAAAACTCTAAGTAAACTTCGTGCTTCAGCTGGTTCTGATGTATTTTCACAATCGGTGTTTAAACTCGATAAACTTGATTTACAGGCCAGTAGTGCATCAGATATTAAACTTGAACTTGAAGCTAACGAACTGAACGTTGAAACAAGCAGCGGCTCCGATATTTCACTGAAGGGAAAAGCCACAGTTATTCAGGCTGATGCTTCAAGTGGTAGTGATATTAACGCTTTTGAGCTTGAAACAAAAAAATGTACAGCAAGTGTTTCAAGCGGATCAGATATCGAAGTTAATGTTACCGAAGAGCTTGATGCCAATGCCAGTAGCGGAGGTGATATAGAATTTACCGGAAATCCTAAATCAAGAAATGTCCATGAATCAAGTGGTGGCGATGTTCACGGAAAATAAAGGTATTTGAATATCAATTTAATAAGATAATTTTGTTTCCCCTTTGTTATCCCTTATACGAGATAAATTAATAGCAAATTATTCTCGTGAAATGGTTAACAAGGGGATTTTCTTTGTGTCATGGCATCTTAGTATGAAAAAAAATCTCATACTAATTAGGAAGTTATTAAGAAATAAATTTATTAATAATCCTGAATATCCGTCAGGTTTTTTTTATATTCGTATCGAAATGGATCGATTTGCTGCTGATGAAATCTAAGCAAATAGGTTTATGACAAACTCATTGATATTCAAGAACTAATATTAATAACCATGAAAAGGAAAAGCGTTTTAATTATTTTGTTATTATTGGCCTTCGAATTGAAGACAACGGCTCAGACACGATGGATTGAAGACAGCGAAATGAAATTTAAAATTGCTGTTCCGAACAGTTTTCAGACGAACAAGTTTAAAGATGGTACAGATCAAATTCATGCCTTTGTCAGCTCCGATCAAAATGTTGCAATACAGCTCCGATCATTTAAGGTAGCCGAAAATGCAACTATTGAAATAATTATGCAGGCATTTTTACAAAATATCCTGAAAGGGGCACAACAACTCGTTAATAAGGCATATACACTTAACGGATTAAATGGTAATCTTGCTGGTTATAAATGGCGTTTCAATAATATAAATGTAATTGCAGGTGTCTTTTACACTATACAGAATGGCATTGCTTACGCGATTATGACCGTTATACCCGAAAATCTGTTTTCAACCCGTAATGCAGAATCGGATGCCATTACAAATACCTTTACTATTCTGAATCCTGTCTCAAACACAACAGGTAGTTTAGGGGGATTGGTCAACCCGCAAAATGCTTCACAGGGCGTTATCCAAAATCAAAACGCACAGCTGCCATCGAATCCATCAGTCGCACCAAATCAACCATCAAACACGAATGTGGCTATTACCGATGCAAACATTGGAGCTGAAATAGATGCCAATTACCGGATAATTAATCCTCAAAATACTCTTGCATCCTCGGTAGGACGAATAAACCTTGCCTTCGGTTATTCAGGAAATGCCAAGGGGAAAACCTTTCTGATTAAGTGGTACAGCGATACCCATAATACATTAGTAAAGGAGTTTACGTATTCTCCACCTGATGCTGTAACCGGACGTGGTAAGGCCTATATTGAAAATCCCGGAAAAGTTTGGCCTGAAGGTAAATATAGGGTGAATATCTGCTTAAACGATCAGGTGCTTAAGGAGGTCGCATTTTCATTAGAACCATTGAAACAGTCGCAAAGCACTCCCGATAACGATTATATTCCGCTCGTTGCTGGTGATGCTTGTTTGGAACATCTGATTCCCAAAAAAGCCTCAATACGACAGGCAGACCAAGGACAAAAGCTTTGGAATATTCCAATCTTAGAAACTGGAAAGAACCTTACTATGGTTATTCAGAATATTCTCAAACAGGGCAAGGATTTCAATACATTTGTTAATGAACAAATTTCGGTCATTACTGGTAAAGGAGCAACCATTACAAAAAAAGAGCTTGCCAATGTTCAGGGAATTAATGGTTATAAGTACTGGTATGAGTACAATGGAACATTTTTTTTGTATTCTGCAATCGAAGGACCTCAAAGCTTTTACCTAACCGGATTTGTTGGAGGTGCTGATTACAAAGGAATTCTGGAAAAGCACCATAATGTTATTCATAATTCATTCAAGAAAGTGCCTTGTGTTAATGAGCCGTCTAATATTCAGACAAGTCAGCCGACTCAGCCACAACCTGTAAAAGGCTCAACCAGCGGAGCAATTAAACAAATTGTGTTTGACAATCAGAATAATGGGTATGATTTTGCTACTGAAAAAATTCGAAACGGCTATGCGACACCTGAGCCAGATTTACGAAATGAGGCATGGTGTACACCTCTTCCTGCTCTGTGTGGAAATTGGGCAAAAACAGGAAAAACAAAAATGGAAGATGTTACATCTCCACCTGTTTCAGGATTTATCAGTGATGGAAAGTCATATACCAATTGTCAGGAATGTCCGGTAAACGAAGTTCTTGTTTTCAAACTAAAGAATGGCACTTATGCCAAACTGATGATTACCAATGATGTAAAAACAAAAACCGCAGACGGATGTCAACATAAGATTACATGTTTGGTTCAGTATCCGGCATTTTAACAGATTATTGAATTTTAGATTTCGTAAATTCAAGTAATTAATGCAATTTTTGGAGGGGTAAAATAATAAAACTTATTTTCAAGACAAAGGAGGAAGTTGAAATACCTCCCCTTGTCCTGATGGATAAAGTTTAACTTTGCCCTTTCCCCTTCAAAAAAAGTTGCAATATGAAACATTTAACCGCGGAACAAAGGTACACAATTGCTGCAATGAAAAATCAGTTTTACAAACAAAAAGACATTGCTTTGGCCATTGAAAAAGACGAATCGGTTGTTAGTCGTGAGTTGAAACGAAACTGTGATAAACGCAATGGTCTTTACAATTGTGATTTAGCCCAAAGAAAGTACGATCAGAGGCAAAAGCAAAAGCCTAAGCACATTAAATTTACCAACGAGTTGGAGAGTTTTGTCAACAGTTGGCTTGTTATGGATTTTAGTCCCGAACAAATAGTAGGCAGAGCAAAACTGCAGGGAATAAACTGCGTGAGCCATGAACGACTTTATCAGCATATTTGGGGTGATAAAAAGCAAGGTGGTGTATTGTACCAACATCTTAGGCGAAAGGGTAGAATTTATCGTAAGAGAGGTGCTGCAAAGGATACCAGGGGGATAATCAGGGATCGTATTGATATATCTGAGAGACCCTCTATTGTTGACCAAAAACTAAGGATTGGTGACTTTGAAATTGATACTGTAATTGGACAAAACCATAAAGGAGCACTGTTAACTATAAATGACAGAGTTAGTAGTATGGTATGGATTGCAAAATTAAATGGCAAAAATGCCGAAGAACTGGCACAAAAAACAATTGAAATTTTGACCCCTTTTAAACAATGGGCTTACACAATCACCGCAGACAATGGAAAAGAATTTGCAGATCACAAAACAATCGGCCAGTCGCTGGATATAGGCTTCTACTTCGCTAAACCATACCATTCATGGGAACGTGGAGCCAATGAAAATACAAATGGCCTTATACGCCAGTACTTTACAAAATGGTCATCGTTCGAAAACATTACAAATGTGGACGTTCAAAAAGTACAAGATACACTTAACAATCGACCAAGAAAAAAATTGGGATATTTGTCACCAATAGAATTTTTATCGTTAAATTTGGAAAATAATAAAATTGCATTTGTCACTTGAATTCAGCTTTCATAAACTAAACATTATTGTATATGAAAAATTCAGTCTTTGTTTCAATATTATTCATTGTAGGCATCCTTTTTATGTTGGGTGGCAGCGAAGATGAAGGAGGTGGATGCCAGTGTAATGTTTCAACTGCACAAATTTCGGAAGCTAAAATTTGTACAAGTTTAACCGCAAAGCTTTGCGATCAGGATAACCCTGAACTGGAGTCCTCTACAAAAACAATTTATGTTAGTTGCCGTTTAAAATATGCAGTGGAAGACACAAATGTGAAATTCACTTGGTTATATTATGGCAAAACTAAAATTGAGATAGACAATGTATTTTTCAATACCGGCAAAAATATGGGAAACCTCGAATTACACTCAAGTCTTTCACAGCCAACTAATGGCTGGCCCAAAGGAGCTTATGAGGTAGTAATTCAGGTTCAGACAGATAATGCCAAACCTTTGATAAAACAATTTAATATAAAATAATTATATCATGAAGAAATTATTATACCTATTAGCAATTTGTATTCAGATGTCATTTTTGTCCTTTATTGTAGATGCACAAACTGTATATAAGGTAACCATCGAAACTCTAAGTATCGAGATTGATTCCAAAGAATCGGTAAAATTCATTACACCAGAACATAAGGCTATTGTTAGGTTTAAATTAACAACAAATGCCGAACATTTAGAAATTCGACACCTTGGTATCTTCATTGATGACTATAATGTAGAATCAAGTATTCTTGCAAGTAAAAACGACTGGTCGCTAAGCATTGTCATTCCAAAAAAACTTGGTGACAATGGAGGATATTTGAAAGATGGGCTTCACAAGCTAAGTCTTAAGGTCAGATTAACAGCTCCTGATTTTAAGGAAACGGGTGTTAATTCGGTGAAAACCATTGATTTTTTGATTGGGGAATCAAATGTTGAAAACGGTTTATCCAATAAAGATAATTCAACAGCTAAAATTGAACTCGAAAAAAACAATCTTACCGGGATACCTTACGATGGTTTGGCGGCGGATGGAATCGGAAGTATCAGGATCGAAATAAGTGGAATAACAGGAAGTCGCATAAAATTTAATATTCCTTATGGATTAGGAAACTTAAAGTACGTTGGAGGTATTAAGGCACCGAACGAACCTAATATTGATCAATACATTAATGTGACAAATGGTTCTGCTACTGTATTTTATCATCCACCTAAGTATATTGATGCAGCAGAACTTAAAAACAATCTGGATCTAAACGGGCGGCAGGTTTATTATGCCACAGTACCAATAATTTTTAACTATGAAGATTCGCAGGGAAGTAAAGAAACAAAGAGTATTATCAAGATATTCAGGCCAAAGGTAGTCTTAGTGCATGGTTTTACCGGTGATGCCTCTACCTGGGCTCTGTTAGCACAGCGCCTGAATAGTACCAGATTCGATAATATGTCCGAAAATTATTATGCCCTTAACGATAATCCGGGTATTTTTAAGCAACAGGATGTCTTTGCTCAGTCACGCAAACTTTCGGAGGATATTAGTAAATCAAAAATGGAGTACTTGCAGGTTGGGATTAAAATGCTAAAGGTTGATGTTGTTTCACATAGTATGGGTGGTTTGATTGCCAGATATTATGTAAATGGGTATAATGCTTACAGCAACGACGTTCGGAAATTATTTATGGTGGGTACCCCAAATCATGGAATAGGTAATATTAAGCATCTTTTGGGAACTGGAGGTGCTTTGGCATCATTTTCCCACTTTGGAATGCTTGATGACGTCATGGAAACAAGTCCTTTTATGCAGCAACTAAATTCCAAAGAGGAAAATGGTGGGCATTTAAACCCTGATGTTGAATATTATAACATTTACGGAACTGTTGATGACGGTGTTACTAACGAAGCTTCAGCATATATGCCGGGGGTACAGTACTCCAGATTACGCGATTGTTGTCATTCTCCGTCTCCTTCTTTCCTCACCTCACTTGGAACTCCACTCACTGTTCATCCTGAAGTATTTGCAAAAGTTACAGAATATTTGCAAAAGGAAATAGGCCGGCTACCTTTAAAGAATATTAAAGCCAATATTATTTCTGTTAAGGGCGATGTTTGGGTTGATGATCTGAGTCAGGATAAAAGGGTTCAAAATACGCCTTATAAAATAAATCCCTACGATAAAATAAGGGTACTTCAAAATTCTGCACTAATAATTGCTTTTACCCTCGATGGTAAAGAGTGGGGAAGGATTCTTACAGGCCAGGAGACTTCACTTCAAATGAGAAATTTTTCACCACAGTTGTTTTCGGTTAGAGTAGTTAAAGGGAAAGCCAAGTTCAAGAGTGAAAATCCCAGCCATTTTCAGGCTGACATTATGCCGAATAGTTATAACAAGCGTGAATGGTTTACCTTTAATCCGATTGTAGATGTCAATGGTTTAGGGACAACATTCGATGTAGTTTATGAAAGTGGTATTGCCAGAGTGAACCTGATCGAAGGAGAGATACGTCTCGACGATCATAACGCAGGGAAGTTTATTAATTTTTCTACTCCTCAAACCTTCGTTTATGCTGAGAATGGTAATGTTGCTGTGCAACCCTTGCAATCTGAAAATGAATTGGAAGAACAAAATTTTTCGCAAATCACGAACTCCTTGTTTATTAATATTATTGCAGGTGGATTAATAGTAGATGCGGCAACATTGGTTGGTGGGGGAACTCCGTCTATTCAACCTGACGGGAATATACCTAATTCAACGGCTGCAAATTGTTTAGGGCAATTACGCCTTCAATATATTCAAAAAACCGGTTATTCTTCTGACCCTCAGGCCCAAGCAGCTATGCGTCAGATTGACAATGAGAACCGACGGGAACAATACTTTTTCAACCAGGCAGAAGAAAACTTTAAAAAGGGGGTTTTACCTAAAGAAATTTCGGGAACTTATAGTCAACAGCAGAACAAGAGTCCTTTTACACGCGAATATTACTGCGAAACCATTATCTTGTTTAAACCGATGAAAGTTATAAAAGCTGTTGGAAATTCAAGTGGATTTAAACTTGTTAAAGATATGACAGACTTTAAAAAGAATGGAGTTTATCAGGAAGCAGTAGGAATGGTTTTACCTTGTGGAAGCTATAAGATATTTCCTAACAGTGATATTCCTAATGCCTCTGCCAAGCTTACGCTGGGAGAAATTGAATAATTAGAGGTTAAAAATGTAAAAATATGGTTGTGACCAATAACATACTTATTGATTTGGAAAAGCACTGAATAGGAGATAGGAAATAGTCTAAAGTTGGGTTTGTATCGCTGAACTTTATTGACTATTATTATTACTATTATTTATGGAAAGCAATATAAATAACTATGCTCATGGATTTTAAGATTCTTTATAATAGCCAACTTTATTCCGATTTGTTAACCCTTTCGCAATTAAAAATTTCAAGATCATTCTCGCAAAAGGGTTAACAAGTGGGGGCAATTTAAAATTATTCTTTTCGAAATCCATTATTACGGTTTACCGGCCAAGTTGTAAGTAATACTGACGAAACCGGTAGGCTGATAAACCGGATCGTATTTAATTATATCATCTGATGCAGATAGAAACTTGTACTTTTCAGTTTCTCCCACTCTTTCTAAATTTGAACTGTTTAGTTTTTGCAGTTGAATGTATGAAATGCCTGCCGAAATTATCAGCCGGTTCTTTTCTGAAAACAAAACTGAACATCCCAAATAAAAACCCAAATTTGAATTATTTGCCAAACTTATGCCTGAAGATAAAGCAAAATTGTAATCTTTATCCGATCTGCGATAAACATGAGCTAATGCTCCTAAAGCATGTGACAAAGTATTTGAATTGCCTTTTGAAGCTCCCACACCGCCATTGGCATCTCTGTAAACGGTATAGTTATCATCGCCTTTAAAGCTTAATAAATATCCGGA
>CAILKW010000152.1 GCA_903834845.1 uncultured Bacteroidia bacterium
CTGGGTAAAGGCCGATCCGTATAGAACCAAAATGAAAAATGGAGATACCACAGAGATTGAAATTGTTGTTCGCAATTTCTTAAATAGCGATAAAAAATACAGGATCGAAATCCACACACCTTCAGGAATTGTTGCGAATCCTGTTTTCCTTGAAAAACTGATTAATGGCACCAGTGAAGGAATATTTCCGGTGAAATTAACTGCTTCAACAACTGCAACGACAGGCAATTATATTGTTGCATTTGATGTCACATCGGCTGGGAAACGTCTTGGAGAATGGTTTGATGCAATCGTAGAAATCGAAAAATAATATAATAAAACTAACATACGAATATAATGAGACGAGTACAAAACGTAGGACAAAAAAGAATTGAAAGGTTTTATACTGAAACCTCTGCACTAATTTGGTTATCAATAGCAGAATATGTGAAATGCCTGTTATTAAAGTATTTGAATCCTGAATTTCAGTTAATAAATTATTTAAGAACTAAGCTTTTTAAATATGAAAAACTATCGTACTTAGCTATATCATTAATTATTCTGGGTTTTCCACTTTCCGCACAAACTATTCCAAGCGGTATTCCTTTGCCGTCGGGTCCTCAATTGCGGTGGCAGCAATACGAACAGATCATGTTTTTATGCTTAGATCCATGTACCTGGCAGGGGAGGGAATATGACAACCATTCAATGCCCTTAAGCAGGATCAATCCTACGAAATTAAATACCGATCAGTGGTGCGAAACTGCTAAATTATGGGATGCAAAACTAATTCTGTTTGTTGCAAAACATACGGGAGGTTTCTGCTGGTGGCAAACTACCTCATCCGAATATGGTGTAAAAAATACACCCTGGCGAAATGGTAAAGGCGATGTTCTTCAAATGCTTTCGGTTTCCTGTAAAAAATATGGATTAGACCTTGGAGTATATCTGTATCCGGGAGACGACCAATGGGGAGCAGGAACCGGTAGTGGTGGAACCACAAAAGACCCAACTAAACAGGAAGCATACAACCAGGTTTTTCGTCAACAGCTAACCGAAGTGCTGAGCCGTTATGGAACCATTCGCGAAGTTTGGTTTGACGGGAATTGCAATATAACAGTTAACGATATTCTGGCCAAATATGCAACGGACGCTGTCATATTTCAAGGGAAATCGGCAAATATCCGTTGGGTGGGAAATGAAGATGGTTATGCACCTTCACCCAACTGGTACACTTTGAAGAGTAGCGATTTAGCAACGGGGATAGCGACAGCCCTCCATTCCGATCCTTATGGTGATGCTTATGCCCCGGTAGAAACAGATGTGCCATTGTTGAAAAAGAATGGCCATAAGTGGTTTTGGGCACCCAATACAGATCACTTATTGATGGATGTTGGGCAATTCATGACAACTTACTACAAATCAGTTGGCAGGGGCGGAGTGCTGTTATTAAACTCTACTCCTGATACTACGGGACTGATTCCTGAATCACATGTGGCACGGTACAAATTGTTTGGTGAGGAAATAAAAAAACGCTTTTCAACACCCGTAAAACAAACCTCTGGTGAAGGGGAGAGTCTGGAGATTTTATTTAAAAAGCCAGTTGCGTTAAATCATGTGGTATTGCAGGAGGATCTAAGCAAAGGACAGCGCGTATTAAGTTATATCATTGAAGGTTACGTTCAGAATAAATGGATAAAACTGTATGAAGGCAGTTCAGTTGGGAATAAAAAAATTGATCACTTTAATACTGTGGTAGTCGAAAAAATCAGGGTTCGTTTCTTGAAATTTAAAGGCACACCGCTGTTAAAGAATTTTGCTGTCTATAACATTCAATC
This sequence comes from uncultured Bacteroidia bacterium, assembly GCA_903834845.1. Taxonomy (GTDB): domain Bacteria; phylum Bacteroidota; class Bacteroidia; order Bacteroidales; family Prolixibacteraceae; genus JAAFHB01. The sequence continues at coordinate 1,818 of CAILKW010000152.1, forward strand.
AGACCTGCCCGACAGTGACTTAAAAGAGCAAAGTATTGTGATAGGCAACTGGCAGGCTGATACTTATAGTTCCGAATGGAAAGAGGAAACCTTCGACCTCACTTCTTATGTAAATGCAATCGGACAATACGATATCTCGTTCTCAACGCTTGTACGTGATTTTACCAAAAGGGAGCCTTCAGGTCTTGAATTTTCAGATCCGCAGTTGCAGATGTACGGAAGAATTGCCCCTGAAGCAATGGAGATAAACGCGAAAAGTAATTCCATCCGACTCACACGTTCGCAACAAACATTGGATGAATTCCCTACAATACTGAAAATGAAAATCAGATCAAAACCAACCAAATCATCGGGGGATATCACCATTAAGAGGTTGACATTTAATTGAGTATTGATCTGTCATAGATGTTATCAACGATTATAAAGTAAATTTTTGAAAAACAAGAAATATGAAAAAAGCTATTTTATTCGCTGTCTGCGGAATTTTGATATTTGGATTCTTCAGCAATAAATCCCAAGCTCAACTTGTACTTCCCACAAAGGAACAAGTAAAATGGTCCGAAGCAGAAATTGGGGTCATTATTCATTACGATATCAATATTTTTGCTCCTGAAACATTTAAGTATAAAGATAAAAATACCCTTCCTCCTTTAAATATTTTTAATCCTACCCTGCTTAACACGGACCAATGGCTTGAATCGGCAGCAAAAATAGGAGCCAAATATGCCGTTTTGGTTGCCAAGCACGGAACAGGGTTTTGTCTTTGGCCAACAAAAGCCCACGACTATCATGTGGGGAATACACCGCTAAGAGGAGGTAAAGCCGATATTGTTGCCGAGTTCATTGCCTCCTGTAAAAAATTTAATATTAAACCGGGTATTTACTATAATACAAATGTTAATACGCTTTTTGGCTCTTCCTTTAAAAAATTCAACGATGAAGAACAGTTGGCTTACAATAAGATAGTGATCCAACAATTGACTGAGCTTTGGACTCAGTATGGTAAATTGTTTGAAATTTGGTTTGATGGGGGCGTGATGACAGATGAAAAGATGGGAATTGCTTCAACTGTTACGGATCTTATCAAACAACATCAGCCTCAGGCCATACTTTTTCAGGGGCCTTCATCATGTAATAATCTGATCCGATGGATAGGGAACGAAGATGGCCGCGCCCCTTATCCGCATTGGAGTACAAGTGATTTTACCACATCCTCAAGCGGAGTTGAAGAAATAGTACGCTTAAATGGTAAACCTGATGGGAAAATATGGTGTCCGGGTGAGGCCGATTTTCCAAATCGCAAAAAATCGGCATGGAATGGAGGATGGCTGTGGCACGAAGGTCAGGAAAAACATATTTTTTCATCCGATGATCTTGTGGATCGTTACTACACAAGTGTGGGTCATAATGCTAATATGCTTGTTGGGATGGTAATTGATACGGATGGGATGTTTCCATCTTCAGATGCTCAGGCTTTTAAAGAATTTGGAGAAAAAATCCAACTTATCTTTAAAAATCGAGTTGCAAGTACTAAAGGAAAAGGGAATATTGTTGAACTGAAAATTTCACGTTTACCAGCATTAATAGACCATGTTGTGATACAGGAAGACATATCAACAGGCGAACGGATACGGGAATATAATATAGAAGCTTGGATGAATGGGAGTTGGAAAACCATTTGTGAAGGCACCTCAGTTGGGCATAAGAGGATTCATAAAATCCCGGAAATAGAAACAACCAAAATAAGGCTAAATATTAAAAAATATTTAGCTACTCCTCAAATCAAAGAATTATCTGTATTTGGTAAATCCCAATAGTTTTTTTTTCTTTTCCATATTTTTTCTTTTCTGGTTGGAATCTTTCACCTATCTTCGGCGAACCAAAAATCAACTTCAATCAGAATCATGGAAAGCAACTTCAGGTTCCTGTCAATAGAATTTCCAATGCTGGCCAATCTCGGATTTTTAATATAATGAAATCGTCCCTTATTTTGAATCCCTTTTTGCCAAAGCCGACCAGATTGAGGCGGGGTACCAAAAGTTAAAGGCAAAGGTGGAGCAATTGCCGCAAGCCCTGCTGGCCAAAGCCTTCCGTGGCGAACTGGTACCGCAGCTCCCTACAGATGGGGATGCAAGGGAGTTGCTGGAGGAGATTAAAAAAGCAAAAGGGAGAAAGTGAAAAAATGAAGAATGAAAGAATTTGCTGTTATATAACACCTAATTGTCTGTTGACAAATATCTAAAAATTGTGTTATTTTGTCAACAATTAATTATGCACCAATGAACACTGTTTTTGCACAACGTATCGCCACTGCCCGGAAGATGGCAGGATTAAGCATGGATCAACTGGCAACCCTGTCGGGTTTGAGCAAAAATGCCATATCCCGTTACGAAAAAGGGATTATGAAGCCCGACAGTTCAAACCTGATCAAGTTATCAAAAGCTTTAAATGTAAAAGTTGATTACCTTTTCCGGAACCCTACTGTGGAATTGGAAGCAGTGGAATTCAGGAAAAAGGCCAGAATAGGCATTAAATGCATTGATTCTATTAAATATAGGGTCATGGACCGTCTGGAAAGGTACCTTGAGTTGGAGGATATTATGTCGGTCAACAATGAATTTATCGACCCAATTTCATCCTTTCAAATAAATGACAATCAAGATGTTGAACGAGTTGCAAGTAAACTCAGGGAAGTTTGGAATCTTGGTCTTAATCCAATCTCTTCTGTTATTGAAATGCTCGAAGACAATTTTATTAAGGTCGTTGAGGTGGATGAACCTTTGGAATTTGATGGCCTTTCGGCCTTTGTCGGAAAAAAAATACCGCTAATTGTTGTGAATCAGAATTTTCCGGTCGAACGAAAAAGGTTTACCCTTCTGCATGAGTTGGGCCATTTGCTGCTTACGCTCAATGGTATTTTTACCGATAAGGAAATAGAGAATCTGTGCAACAGTTTTGCAGGGGCAATTCTGATTCCAGAGGCTAAACTCATCTCGGAATTGGGACAATCAAGAAAACAATTCTATCTGCAAGAATTGGTTGAGTTACAAAAAGAATGGGGTATCAGTATTCAGGCCATCATGTACCGGGCAAAAAATCTTGGTGTCATTACTCAGGCCAGACTGGCGGACTTTTACATCAAGCTCAGACAAAACAGCGATTTTAAAAAACAAGTTGATGAATCGAGGTATAGTTTGGATGAAAGTTCTTACCGTTTTAATCTACTCTTATACAAAGGTTTGGCACAGGAGCTGATTTCGATCAGTAAGGCATCTGTTTTATCATCTCAATCAGTAAATACATTAAAAACCTCATTAAATTTTGTTTAATGCAGATTGTTGTAAACGATACAAATATTTTTATCGACTTGATTCATATTGAATTGATTGACAAATTCTGCCAATTGCCTTATGAATTTCATACAACTGATTTTGTTATAAACGAAATTGAAGAGACATATCAGGAAGCCATTATTTTACAACTTATTGAAGCAGGAAGACTGATTGTTGCAAGTTTGGCTGCGATTGAAATCGATGATATCATTTTGTTGCAGGAAACTGTAACCCGTTTATCAATTCCCGATTGTTCGGTTTGGTATTATTCAAAAAAGAATAATTACACCCTTCTTACTGGAGATAATGTATTGAGGAAAACTGCCGAAAAAGACCATATTACTGTTCGGGGTATCTTATTTATTTTTGACGAATTAGTTCGATTTGGGTTTCTTGCACCCCTTGAAGCAATTGCTAAGTTGAGATTGTTATTGGAAACTGGATGCCGTTTACCTGGTGATGCTTGTAATGAGGGGTTTGAGCGATGGAGTATTTAGAAATAAATGAAACGAGCCATGAGCAGAAATTCTCACACAGCAGGATGATTATCATGGCGAGTTCCCCCGAAGAATCGGGGCAGGCTATGTGGCAATTAAAAAACAAATTATAAACACATGAAAAGTTCGTTTACAGGCAATGATAGATCCATTATACCCTATAAATTTGCCAGTTTCCCCATCCTCGGTCTTAAGAAATTGTCCGCCGAATGGAGTCACTTTTTGCCAAAGCCGACCAGATAGATGCGGGCTACCAAAAGTTAAAGGCAAAGATAGATCAATTGCCACAAGCCCTGCTGGCCAAAGCCTTCCGTGGCGAATTGGTGCCGCAGCTCCCCACCGATGGCGATGCCAGGGAGTTGCTGGAGGAAATTAAACGGGCAAAAGAAGGATTGGAGAAAGGTGGGAAGGGGAAAAAGATGAAGGTAGAGGATGAGCTGAGGATGGTGGCAGAAGATGGAGCGAGGTATGGAAAGAAGTAACTATAAATCCAATAAGTGATTATAAAATAACACATTACATAAAACAAACAAATCAAGAAAATGAAGATCAATTTATTACTCCTGAATTTCTGTCTATTGGCAGTGTTGTTTATTACCGATGCCTCGGCGCAGCAAA
>CAILKW010000153.1 GCA_903834845.1 uncultured Bacteroidia bacterium
CGAAAACCTAAATCCACCAAATAGTATTTTTCTTGCGTTGCCAAATGTTGTTTGCCTTTGATGTCATAGCGGTTTACTTTGTAAAACAAATAGGCTTCAACCAAAGTGTCAATGTACTTTGACACCGTTTTGTTGTCAATTTTCTTTTTTTTTGTCGTTAAAACTTTGGCAATGTTTCCTGCTGAAACTCTTGAACCAACTGAATCTATTAAGAAGTTTACCACTTCCTGATATGATTCTATGGCATAAATAGTATAGCGTTTAGAAATATCGTTGTTGTAAATATTTTTGAAAACCGTTTGCAAATACTCATTTGCAAAATGATTTCCGTCTGCTGAAAGTCGTACCGCTTCGGGAAAACCACCTGTACGCACATATTCAGCAAAAGCACGGTCAGGGTTTGTGGTTTTGCCTGTGAACTCTAAATATTCAGCAAAAGAAAAAGGCAATACATTTATTTCAAAAGCTCTACCTGTGAGCAAAGTTGCCAATTCGCTTGATAATAAAAATGCGTTTGAACCTGTAACGTACAAATCTATGTTTGGGTGGATGTACAAGCCTTCCAACAATTTTTCAAATTCGGGAACGTTTTGCACTTCGTCTATAAACACATAATTGGTTACGTTTTTTTTGAGATGCTTAATGATGTAATCGTAAATCTCTTTCCAATTTTTTTCTGCCAGAAACCGAAATTCGGGCATATCCATATTGATCGCCAAAATGGAAACTTTGCCGTTTTCTTTATGCAACAAGTCTTGAAATTGTGTCATTAAGGTTGATTTTCCACAACGCCTAACGCCTGTGGCAACCTTAATTAAATTCTTATCTTTAAGAACACTAAGTGTATCTAAGTACCGTTTACGCGCTATTATTTTCATAGGGCAAAGATAAATAAAATTCCTAAAACTATTCCAAAATAAAAACATTTAGGAATTTCATAGTTCGCTTTTTGGTCAAGTTCGGTTTATTGCGTTTTTAAAACCATAGTCTTTGTCAACTAAATTTCGTCTGTTCAATGTCATTCGTGCCTGTCTTGCCGTGTCGTTATAGAGTGACCGATAACGTTCCCGGTTACAAGGTGGTAGGGAATAAGTAACACAACTTTGTCAACCAAAGACGAATATGTTTAATAAAGCTGATTTTCCCGCCCCACTTAGCCATCAGCTCTTTGTGAGCATTTATTATCGGCTGTTTTATTTCAATCGTCAATTATTACCATAATTATTTTTCAATTGACGGATAAACAGAGTCTGCAAAAATGTATTGATGATAACCTTGACCCAAATTGTCTCCAACAATATTGTAGTAACATTCATTACCACCTCCAAAAGGTGATATGATTAACGGTTCTTTCAAAATCACTTTTTTTAGTGTCCAACCGCTTGGCAAAACCGCTGTTGTGTCTGGTTTTCCTGTTTCGGTTGCGTGCATTACGTAATAATTCCCTTTATTGTCTGTAAGTTGAAAAATGCTATCGGTAAACATTACCGTTTGACATTTCTGAATTGTCTTTATTACCAAATGTCCTTTTTCTGGTTTGAGTATATCGGTTTCACCGCCTACATAATCTACACAAATTGGTTTTGCCAATTCCACCCAAGTATAATTTTTATATTCACGCTGGTTTATGCAGTCAGCGTCTTTACAATTTACATCAGTATTTGGGGAACGATAAAATGCCGTTTGCAGAAAAAGTAAATGACGGTCTATATTTTTTCTATAAGGAAATGACGGTTTGAATTCGTCCCATTTGTCTAATGGAATTGGATTTATGCCACCACTAATTACAACTATCATTTCTTTTTGATTAATCAATTCTTTTGCAAAACCTATTTTCTTCCAATTCAGTGTGTCAGGCAGTTTTGATTTTTCTGTGGAAAAATGTAGTCCAACTTCTTTTGCAGTTTTAA
>CAILKW010000154.1 GCA_903834845.1 uncultured Bacteroidia bacterium
CCATTTAATAATCCTGAGGTAATGCTTTCGTTGAAAGAGATGATTGAGACAAATATAAAAGACTTGAAATTAATCAATTAATAATAATCAATTACAAGAATATGACGAAGATTAAAACATTGGATGATCTCCGGAAATTGCGCGACAATTTGCGTACTGATATAAATATCCGAGAGAATTCAGAACATCCCGATCGTTTGGTTCAGATTCGTGTGGCAATGGCTACTTGTGGTATTTCATCGGGAGCAAAAGTGACGATGGACTTTTTTATTGCAGAACTTAAGAAGAGGCAAATCAACGCAGTCGTAACACAAACAGGCTGTATGAGTTACTGTTATGCTGAACCTACCGTTGAGATAAAGCTTCCGGGGCAACAGCCGGTTGTTTTTGGCAATGTTGATGTAAAAAAGGCTGATGAGATTATCGAAAGCTACATCAAAAAAGGTGAGCTTATTGATGGTATCATTCCTATCAATCACAAAGAAGTCGAACAGGATAACAGGAGGATTTGATTTATGACTATGATAAAATATGATATTCTCGTTTGCGGCGGAACAGGTTGCCGAGCTTCCGAAAGTCACAATCTGGTCGAAAATCTCAATAAAGAGTTGATTTTTCATAACCTCGAAAAGGAAGTCAAAATAGTCACAACCGGCTGTTTTGGGTTTTGTGAAAAAGGACCTATTGTAAAAATAATCCCCGACAACACATTTTACACACAGGTTATGCCTTCTGATGCCTCTGAAATCATTGAAGAACACATTATTAAGGGGCGCAAGATAGAGCGTTTGCTTTATATTGATCCAAAGAGTATGATGGGGATAGACGACTCTAAAAACATGGATTTTTATAAAAAGCAGCTCCGCATTGCTCTTAGAAATTGTGGGTTTATCAATCCTGAAAATATCGAGGAGTCAATTGCACGAAATGGTTATGCAGCTTTGGCGAAGGTTTTGGAATTTATGACATCCGAAACGGTTATAGATGAGATAAAAAGGAGTGGTTTACGTGGCCGTGGCGGTGGCGGATTTCCAACCGGCTTAAAATGGGACATAGCTCGTAAAAATGTTAACGACATTAAATATGTTGTATGCAATGCCGATGAAGGCGATCCTGGTGCCTTTATGGATCGCTCAATACTCGAAGGTGATCCACATGTAGTTATTGAAGCAATGGCTATCTGTGGTTATTGTATCGGAGCAAGCCACGGATTGATCTACATCAGAGCCGAATATCCGTTGGCAATCAAACGACTCAGAATTGCAATTGATCAGGCTCGCGAATATGGTTTACTTGGCGAAAATATACTTGACTCAGGTTTCAGCTTCGATGTTGAGCTCAGATACGGAGCAGGCGCATTTGTTTGCGGTGAAGAGACTGCTCTTATCCATTCGATGGAGGGGAAACGAGGTGAACCCACTGTTAAACCACCATTTCCTGCTGAAAGTGGGTATCGTGGTAAGCCTACAAATGTCAATAATGTTGAGACCTTTGCCAATGTTCCTGTCATTATTTTGAAAGGTGCCAATTGGTTTAGCAGCATTGGAACAGAGAAATCGAAAGGAACAAAAGTTTTTGCTCTGGCAGGAAAAATAAACAATGTAGGATTGATTGAAGTTCCAATGGGAACAACTCTACGCGAAGTGATATTCGATATTGGAGGAGGAATTAAAGGAGGAAAGAAATTCAAAGCTGTTCAGACAGGTGGCCCATCGGGGGGATGTCTTACCCAAAAACATCTCGATATTCCAATTGATTTTGATAACCTTATCGCAGCAGGATCTATGATGGGCTCCGGCGGATTGATAGTGATGGATGAAGACGATTGTATGGTTGCCATGTCGAAGTTTTTTCTCGAATTTACCGTTGAAGAGTCTTGCGGAAAATGTGCTCCCTGCAGGATCGGAAATAAACGGCTACACGAAATACTTCACCGGATTACTGAAGGAAAATCATCAAAAGCTGAACTGGCTACTTTAAAAAATCTGTGTACTGTTATAAAAGATACTTCCCTTTGCGGACTTGGACAAACATCTCCAAATCCCATTCTGTCAACAATGGAAAACTTTATGGATGAATACAATGATCATATCCAAAATCATAAATGTTCTGCAGGCAAATGCAAATCATTATTGAAGTATTTTATTGATCTAGAGGAGTGTATCGGCTGTGCTGCCTGTGCAAGAATCTGCCCTGTTAATGCCATTGTCGGACAGAAAAAGCAGTTACATATTATTAATCAGCAAATATGTATCAAATGCGGGGCGTGTTTAGAAAAATGTAAGTTTAACGCAATAGTTTTAAGTTAATGATAACCAATAATATCAACCTCACCATTGATCATCATTCGGTGACGGTTTCCCAAAATACAACGCTTCTCGATGCTGCCAAACTGGTTGGAATAGACATTCCTTCATTATGCTATATGAAACTTCACGACATGGGAATCGAAAATAAGCCCGCCGGTTGTCGTATTTGCGTTGTTGAAGTTGAAGGCAGGCGAAACCTTGCACCTGCTTGTGTCACTATAGCCACTGAGGGGATGAAAGTGCGCACAAATTCTATTCGGGTTTTGAATGCGCGTCAGACTGTTCTTGAGCTGATACTTTCCGATCACCCTGCCGACTGTCTTGTATGCGTAAAATCAGGCAACTGCGACCTTCAGAGTATGTCGCACCGGTTTGATATCAGAAACATCTCTTATAAAGGTGAACAATCAACTTATCGCGAAGACTTCTCACCATCAATTATCCGCGACATGGATAAATGTATCCTGTGCAGACGTTGCGAAATGATGTGTAATGAGGTTCAGACTGTTGGAGCACTTTCGGGCATTAACCGTGGATTTATGGCAGTTGTTTCGCCTGCCTTCGAACAGGATCTGCAAGATTCTGTATGTACTTATTGCGGGCAATGTGTTGCCGTTTGTCCCACAGGTGCTTTAACAGAGGTTAACCACACTAACGAGGTTATTAAAGTGCTTGCGAATCCTAAGAAAACAGTGATTGTGCAGACAGCTCCTGCTGTAAGGGCTGCCCTTGGCGAAGCGTTTGGACTCGTTCCCGGGACACTTGTTACCAGAAAATTAGTTGCAGCGCTTAAAGAGTTGGGGTTTGACTATGTGTTTGATACTGACTTTGCTGCCGACCTTACAATTATGGAAGAGGGAACAGAATTGCTTCAGCGGCTGACCAAATATTTAAGTGGTGATACTGAGGTTAAGTTACCAATCCTTACTTCATGTTGCCCTGCATGGGTGAACTTTTTCGAGAAGCAGTTCCCTGAATTGAAAGATATTCCATCATCAGCACGTTCTCCGCAACAGATGTTTGGCTCAATTGCCAAAACCTTTTTTGCCGACAAAATCGGGGTGAAACGTGAAGATCTTGTTGTCGTTTCAATTATGCCCTGTCTGGCAAAGAAATACGAGTGTCAGCGTGATGAGTTTAAAACTAATGGTGATCCTGATGTCAATTATGCAATCTCAACACGCGAACTCGCACGTTTGATACAGCAGGCAAATATAGATTTTATGTCGCTAAAAGATGCTGAATTTGACAAGCCAATGGGTGAGTCATCGGGAGCAGCAGTAATCTTTGGTGCAACTGGCGGTGTGATTGAAGCTGCGGTGAGAACTGCTTACGAATTGCATACAAATAAAAAACTCGACCGTCTTGATTACCATGAGTTAAGAGGGATGGAAGGATTACGACAGGCAACTATTGATTTCGATGGAACTCAGATTAAAATCGGAATTGCTCATGGTTTAGGCAATGCCCGTAAATTGCTTGAAAGCATAAAAAACGGCGAGTGCATGTACCACGCAATAGAGATAATGTCGTGCCCCGGAGGGTGTATCGGTGGAGGCGGCCAACCATTACACCACGGTGACAGCGATATACTCAAATCGAGAATGGCAGCGATTTACCGTGAAGATGCAGGTAAAGAAATTCGTAAGTCACACGAGAATCCCGATATACTCAAGCTCTACGAAGAGTTTCTCGGTGCTCCGCTTAGTCATCGTGCCCATAAATTGTTGCATACCAATTATTTCGATCGTCAGGTAAAATTTCAGGACGAGAATCAAAAACAATAAATCAAAATAAAATATGTCCGATAACATCACTATAAAGCTTAAAAAAGAGGATATAGACCATATCCGGGCGATATGTTTTGAGTTCGATAACGATAAAACCGAGTTGATAAATGTGCTGCATAAGACGCAGGAACATTTTGGTTTCCTACCCGCTGAAGTTCAGGAATTAATAGCAGCCGAGCTTAATATGTCGGTGGCCAAAGTTTATGGAGTTGTCACATTCTACTCTTTTTTTACGATGATTCCGCGCGGTCAACACCCTATTTCAATTTGTACAGGAACAGCTTGTTATGTAAGGGGAGCAGAAAAGATACTTGATGAATTCAAAAAACAACTTGGAATTGATGTAGGTCAGGTTACACCTGATGGTAAGTTTTCGCTTAGTTGTCTGCGTTGTGTGGGAGCTTGCGGGCTTGCCCCTGTTGTTCTTATTGGTGAAAAAACCTTTGGTCGGGTAGCACCTGAAAAGGTAAATGAGATTTTGTCTGAATTCAGATAGGGAAATTAATGGTAGGTGGTTACTGCTTAGCACGAATTGTTGATATATTGAATTACCCCGGTCGTTAGGTCGGGGTAGTTTATTTGAAATAATTCAATAAATAATTTCGTCAATAATTTTAAAATTAAATCCAAATCATTACTATGCTAATCAACATCAGAACAAATAGAACCAATCCTATTAATCGATTTGCTTTTTCAGATTTTAACAATCTTGAGATCAAATCACCAAATGAAATCCATGAAATCATACATGGAATACCTATTAATCCATATATAAAGGCAAAAATGAATACATTTATATGGATATTCTCAAAATGAGGCATAAAGGCACTTGCTCCGGTAATGGCCATAATCCATGCCTTGGGATTCACAAACTGCATAAAAAAACCTTGAGAAAATCCAACTTTTGATTTTGTAACTGACGAAAAGTCGGAACTAATTTTACTCAAAGCAAATGCTAAATAAAACAACCACCCTGAGCTTAAAATCTTAAGCACCAAACCTATTGTGGGATTTTTCATCATAATTTCGGCAATTCCATATCCTGAAGAAAAAAGTAAAATTAAAAAGCCAAAATAAATTCCAAGCATTAGTCTGCCCGAATCTTTAAATCCGTATTGTTTACCATAAGAAAAAAGCAGATAATTATTTGGTCCCGGAGTAATAGTTGTGATAAAAGCAAAAATCAAATATCCGGCAATGTCAAAACCTATCATTTAACACTATTTTAAATTTTAATTTTGCTTTGTGCTTTAATACTTTGCCGTGACAGAAGCCATATCGTTATAAGACCAACTCCCAACAGCGTAAAATGAATCCAGTAGTTTTTAATAATTCCAGGCTGCACAATCGAAACGTCTTTTAATTCATTATAATATAAAACGGATAGAAAAACTAATCCGTTGTGAATAGCATGTCCTGAAATACAAGCAAGTACAGACTCCGTACGAATACGAATCCAACCAAGAATTAAACCTAATGCGAAAGCTGCAGGAAATTGCCAAGGATTGAGATGAAACAGAGCAAACAGCAATGCAGAGAAGAAAATAGCAAAAAACGGATTGTAATTCCGTGAAAAACCTGACATTATTGCTCCTCTGAAAATCAACTCTTCAACAATTGGAGCAATAATTACAATTCTGAGAATTCCACCCCAAATACCCAGATTGGTATCGAATAGCCTGGAAAACATTTCCATAAACCATGCTGGTGGGGGAAGTATTTTCTCGAATTGACTATTAATCTCATTCAGAAAGTACTGCAATCCCGAAAATGTGATCACCATTGAGAGAATAAGCAGTACATTGAATGATTTAAATGGAAATACCTGATTGAAGGCTAATCCTGAATAAAAGTATCCAAGATAGAGGATCAGAAGAGTGGAACCCAGAAAAAGCGGAACTTTTATCCATGGTTGATACAGCCAGTCTGTGCCATGATTGTAATCGTATATTGCCAAAGGAAAATCCACAATGGTTTGAATGAATATATAAACCACGATCAGATTTGCAGCCTGCCAGAATGTGGGGTAATATTTGAATCTTGAATTACTCAAAATAGATTGTTTAATGAGTTATCAAAATTAGTGAAAGAGTTGATTCTACAACATTCGCAGAGTAATTATTTTTTTCTGACCGGAACATGCGTTTTAAAAGTTGTTTGAATAGTCGTTATTTTTAGTTTAAATCCTTTTATTTCATTCGGAAGGTGGTTTTTTTTTTTATTAGTTGTGATGAAATCCTAATATATACCTGATATTTAATTAAATGCAATTTTCGTCATAAAAAGAAAAAACAACCGATAAAAAAAGATCAAGTGTTTGATTATTTAAACAAAAAGTCTTTACTTTGCGCACGGTTTGAAAAATATAGAAAGAAAGTTAAATATTACTCAAAATGTCGAGAGTTTGTCAGGTAACAGGTAAAAAAGTAATGTTTGGGAACAATGTTTCTCATTCAAAACGAAGAACCAATAGGAAATTTATGGTGAATATTTTCACCAAACGGTTCTATCTTCCGGAAGAAGATAGATGGATCAAATTGAATGTTACAGCCGCAGGGTTGAGAACAATTAATAAAAACGGATTGGCAGCCACCCTAAAAGAAGCTAAAGCCAAGGGTTATATCGAAAACATTTAATAAGTTACAGAGCAATGGCAAAAAAAGGTAACAGAGTACAGGTCATTTTGGAGTGTACAGAACAAAAGGCTAGCGGACAACCAGGGACATCCCGTTACGTGACCAAAAAGAACAGGAAGAATACACCGGCACGCCTGGAACTGAAAAAATTTAATCCGATTCTTAAACGTATTACCGTTCACAGGGAAATTAAATAAATTGAATTATGGCAAAGAAAGTAGTTGCAACACTTCAAAAAGGAGCAGGAAAAGCATATTCCAAAGTTATCAGAATGGTTAAGTCTGAAAAAACCGGTGCATATAAATTCGTTGAGGAAATTGTACCTAACGACTCGGTAAATGATTATTTTAAAAAGTAATTTACATCATTAGCAAGAGAAGAGCTTTCGTCGTCAATGATGAAAGCTCTTTTTTTATTAAAAACGATTTTTCTGTTTGGAAGCAAAGAATCTTCACTTTAAATCGCTTCATATAATTTAGTTATGGGAATTTTCAGTTTTACAAAATCCAAGAAAGATAGCCTTAACAAAGGTCTTGAAAAAACTAAGGAGGGTGTATTCAAAAAACTCTCAAGGGCGATTATTGGCAAATCTACTGTAGATGCTGATGTTCTCGATAGTCTTGAGGAGATCCTCATTTCAGCCGATGTGGGTGTAAAGACAACATTGAAGATTATTGAAAGGATCGAAAAAAGGGTTGCCTCCGATAAATATTTGAGTACATCGGAGTTGAACAGGATTCTTAAAGAGGAAATTGTCGCTCTTCTTGAGGAAAACAATTCGCATGATGTTTCTGATTTTGATCTTCCCAAAACGGGTCAACCTTATGTAATTATGGTTGTCGGAGTTAATGGCGTTGGTAAAACCACTACTATCGGAAAACTCGCTTACCAATTCAAAGGAGCTGGAAAAAAGGTTGTTCTCGGTGCAGCTGATACTTTCAGAGCTGCTGCAATTGAACAGTTACAAATATGGGCTGACAGGGTAAAAGTACCTTTAGTACGTCAAAATATGGGTTCAGATCCTGCTTCAGTTGCTTACGATACGTTACAATCAGCAAAAACCATGGGTGCAGATGTTGTGATAATAGACACTGCCGGTCGTTTGCATAATAAAATCAACCTGATGAACGAACTTTCCAAAATTAAGAAAGTTATGCAAAAGGTTTATCTATCTGCCCCGGATGAAGTGTTGCTTGTTCTTGATGGTTCAACAGGTCAAAATGCTTTTGAACAGGCCAAACAATTTACCCTTGCTACCGAAGTTACCGCATTAGCCTTGACCAAACTTGACGGTACTGCTAAAGGAGGGGTGGTGATTGGCATATCCGATCAGTTTAAAATTCCTGTTAAATACATTGGTGTAGGTGAAGGAATCGAGGATTTGCAGATTTTTCACCGCAACGAATTTGTAGATTCGTTGTTCAATTGAAAATATGAAGAAGAAGATAAATGTAGTTACATTGGGATGTTCAAAGAATCTGGTTGATTCAGAGCTTTTCTTATCTCAGATGTTAGCCAATGGTTATGAAGTATCTCACGATTCGGAGGATTCTGATGCGCGAATTGTTGCCGTAAATACTTGTGGCTTTATTCTTGACGCCAAAGAGGAATCAGTAAATACAATATTGGAATACGCCGAAGCAAAAAAGCATGGATTGATAGACAAATTGTTCGTTTTTGGTTGTCTTTCACAAAGATATAAGGATGATTTGATTGCTGAAATACCTGAAGTTGACGGGTTTTACGGCAAATTTCAGGTTAGGCAAATGGTAGAAGACCTTAAAGCTGAATATAAAATGTCGCTGGCACGACAACGTTATCTCACCACTCCTTCCCATTATGCCTATTTGAAAATTTCTGAAGGTTGCAATCGTACCTGTTCATATTGTGCCATACCCCAAATGACCGGAGCACACGTTTCTATCCCGATAAAAGATTTGATTAATGAAGCTATTGGTTTAGCAGAAAAAGGAGTCAAAGAGTTGCTCGTAATTGCACAGGATCTGTCATTCTATGGAATTGATCTTTACAATGAACCCAGACTTGCTCAATTAATTTCTGAATTATCAGATATTAAAGGAATTGAGTGGATTAAGCTTCACTATGCATACCCTGCCAATTTCCCTTATAATGTGCTAACAGTGATGTCGCAGAAGCCAAATGTTGCACGCTATCTTGATATTGCATTGCAGCATTGCAGCGATAAGATGTTAAATCTTATGAGACGCAATACAACAAAAGCTGAGACAATCAGCCTGATAAACAAAATAAGAGAAGAAATTCCCGGAATTCATTTACGAACAACTATTCTTGTAGGTCATCCGGGTGAGACAGAAGAAGATTTTGATGAGCTGAAATCTTTTGTTCGTCTTATGCGTTTCGAACGATTAGGTGTTTTTCCTTATTCTCATGAAGAAGACACTTATGCCGGTGAAAAATACGAAGATTCCATTCCTTTTGAAGTCAAGCAGGCACGGGCTGATGAATTGATGGAAATTCAGCAACAAATTGCAGCTGAGATAAATGCCCAAAAAATAGGTCAGACTATGAAAGTTGTTATTGATCGGATTGAGGGTGATTATTTTGTCGGACGCACTGAATTTGATTCTCCCGAAGTTGATGGGGAAGTTCTCCTAACTACTGATCAAAATTTAAGAATTGGAAGCTTTTATCAGGTAAAAATAACAGGGTCAGAGGATTTTGATCTTTTTGGCAAAGTTATTAATGGTTAATCCTTTATGGTTTTTACATCATGGTTTCTTTCTGGAATTGAGCAAATTGTTCGTAAAGATCATCACTGATGGCAGTAGCATAGGAGAGTATTTCCAATTTGATAGGTTTGTCATCCTTATGATATGGAGGCTGAAAATGAATATAACTATTCCGAATAAAACCAGACGATTCATAAAATATTAACCTTCTGTATGTTAGTTCGTCCTCTGGCGGCTCAATCTCAAGTATAAGGGGAACTTCAGTTGTTTCAACAAAAAGTCTTAAAGCAGTACTGCCTAGCTTTTTACCACAAACCTCGGGAGCAATTGCAAAATGCTCAATAAAAATAAAATTTTTGTTTGTCCAAAATGCAATGATTCCAATTACTTGATCATCCAGCAAATAAATTTCCGAATGATAATCAGACCGTTTTAATATCTGATTTTGCTGTTCGATAAGCCTTCTTTCATTAAGCGGAAAACTTACTGAATATATCCTCCAGAATTCGGCAAAATGCTCATCAACAGTGCTTTTAATTTGATGAAGTTTCATTTTAATTCGTTCTTCCGGGATACACACTAAGTGCAACCTTCAGACATTCAACGGCATGCTGCAAATCTTCAATATTCAGAACATACGCCACACGTACCTCATCTTTTCCGATTCCTTTTGTTGAATAAAACCCGGAGGCAGGTGCCATCATCACAGTTTCATTTTGATATTCAAAATCTTCAAGCATCCATTGGCAAAATTTATCACTGTCATCAATAGGTAATCTGACAATCGAATAGAAAGCACCCATTGGCATTGGAGAATATACTCCCGGTATCGCATTCAATGCATTGATGAAATAATTCCTGCGGTTTAAGTATTCATTGTAAACCTCTTCCATATATTCGGGAGGGGAATCTACAGCCGCTTCTGCGACCACCTGTCCAAGCATCGGCGGACAAAGCCGAGCCATAGCAAGTTTTAATATAGATTTGATAATCAGTTTATTCTTTGAAACTACCGAGCCAATTCTGATTCCGCATGCACTGAAACGTTTGGACACAGAATCAATCATAATTACATTCTCGCTAATTCCTTCAACTTCTAGTACCGAATGATGTATTTTCCCATCGTAAACAAATTCACTGTAAACTTCATCCGAAATCAGATATAGATCGTATTTTAGAATCAGCTTACTAAGTTTTTGAAGTTCCTCTTTGGTGTAAACATACCCTGTGGGATTGTTGGGATTGCAAATAAATATACCCTTTGTTCGTGGATTGATCAGCCTTTCGAATTCATCAATTGAAGGGAGTTGGAAACCATTTTCAATACTTGATGTGATTGGACGAATTACAACATCCGAAGCAATGGCAAAAGAGAGATAATTGGCATAAAAAGGCTCTGGAACAATAACTTCGTCCCCAGGATTAAAACAAACCATAAAGGCAAACGAGATAGCTTCGGAACCTCCTGTTGTGATAAGTATCTCCCCCGGATCAACATCCAGATTACGATCCCTGTAATACTGAGCCAGTTTCCTCCTGTACGAGTCGTTACCAAAGGAATGGCCATAAGGGATCAATTCAAAATCAAAATTTCTGATCCGTTCAATAGCATGTGGAGGTGTTTTAATGTCTGGCTGACCAATATTCAGATGATAAACCTTTCTTCCCAAAGCTTTTGCTTTTTCGGAATACGGCACCAACTTCCGGATAGCCGATTCTGGCAATAATTGTCCCCTGTTCGAAATCTTAGGCATTCTATAAATATATTTTTTAAAACGGCGCAAAGATACAATTATAATTATTTATTTTTCAGTCGTTTTTTCTTTCTTTTTATTAAGATATAGTGAATAATAACAGAAATTATCACAAAATTTAGAGTGTTTGGTTTCAATTGGATATATCACTAAAAGTTGTTGAATATATGGACTTTAATCATACTTGGTGTATTAAGTTTTATTTACTTTTGACGCAATAAAAAAAACAGTTTATGATTATAGGTGTACCAAAAGAGATTAAAAATAATGAGAATCGTGTGGCACTGACTCCTGCCGGTGCTGCGGAATTAGTTAAACGCGGTAACGAAGTTTACGTTCAGGCGGCTGCCGGAAACGGGAGTGGATTTTCTGATGATGAGTATGTGGCAGCAGGTGCAAAAATCCTTCCTGCAATCGAAGACGTATATGCTATTGCCTCAATGATAATGAAGGTGAAAGAACCAATTGAATCGGAATACAATTTGATTAATGAAGGACAGCTGGTTTATACATATTTCCATTTTGCATCATCTGAGCCTCTTACAAACGCAATGATCAGCTGTAAAGCGGTTTGTCTTGCTTATGAAACAGTTGAGCTTGAGGATCGTTCACTTCCATTGTTGATTCCAATGTCGGAAGTAGCTGGTCGCATGTCTATCCACGAAGGTGCTAAATACCTTGAAAAAACTTATGGCGGACGTGGTATGTTGCTTGGTGGTGTTCCCGGAGTTCTTCCGGCAAAAGTTTTGATCATTGGTGGTGGTATTGTTGGAACTGAAGCAGCTAAAATGGCTGCCGGTTTGGGTGCCGATGTTACTATTATGGACATTAGCTTGCGCAGGTTAAGATATCTTGATGATATTATGCCTGCCAATGTAAAAACAATGATGTCAAACGATTACAATATACGATCCCAAGTAAAAGTAAGTGATGTGATTGTTGGTGCAGTGCTTATTCCTGGTACGCGAGCCCCTTTTCTTATTACTAAAGATATGCTGAAAACAATGAATCCAGGAACAGTACTAATTGATGTTGCTGTTGATCAGGGCGGCTGCATAGAAACAACAGTTCCTACTACTCATGATCATCCAACTTATGTGATTGACGAGGTAATTCATTACACTGTTGCTAATATGCCGGGTGCAGTTCCGAGAACTTCAACCATCGCATTAACCAATGCTACACTTCCTTACGCCATTCAACTTGCTGCTAAAGGATGGAAAAAAGCTTGTGCTGAAGACAAATCTTTGAAAAAAGGGTTGAATGTTGTAAACGGAAAAGTTGTTTACAAGGGTGTTGCCGAAGCTTTTGGCCTGCCACATCACGAAGTAAATGATGTTTTGAGATAGTCCCTGAATTTAAAAGTGAATTAAGACCTTCCCGCATTTTATTGAAGGAAGGTTTTTTTATTTAAAAGAAGAAAGTCGTTCTTCAAGCATTTTAATCTTCTCTTCGGCATCCGATTGTTTTTTTCTTTCCAACTCAACAACCTGAACAGGAGCACTTTTCATGAACCGTTCGTTACCGGTTTTTTTCTTCACCGATTCAAGAAAACCAATCGTGTATCTAAGCTCCTCTTCAATTTTAATTATCTCTTCTGCAATATTCACAAAACCACCAAGTGGAACGTAAAAGGCAGTTGTATTGACTCTAAAAGACAAGGCCTCGTCAACTTCATGATCGGTAACCTTTAGTTCCGAAAGATTTCCCATCTTTAGTAAGATCGGGTTGTATTCCTGATTATAACCTTTTTCGCCTGGAACTATAAATAATTTGAGAAGCTCTTTGTTAGCAATATCTTTCTCTTTGCGGATGGCACGGATACCGGTTATCGTCTCTTTGATCAACTCAAATTTTTCGCAAATATCTTCGTGATTTGCAATATGTTTTGGCCATTCCGAAATCATTATGGAATCTCCCTGCTTCCTTTCACTCAGCAACTGCCAGATCTCTTCCGAAATAAAGGGCATAAACGGATGAAGCAGTCGTAGAATTTCATCAAATAATTCACTGACTTCCTGAAAAGTTATTATATCAATAGGTTGCTGATAAGCAGGTTTAATAATCTCAAGGAGCCACCCCGAAAACTCATCGCGAATTGTGTTGTAAATTGTCATCAAAGCATCATTGAGGCGGTATTTGTCGAAATGGTCATCCATTGTTACAATCACTTCGCTTAATTTCGCTTTGAACCAATCAATTCCAAGTCTTGAATGTTCGGGTTGAGGAATTGTTTGATCAACTTCCCACCCTTTAATCAACCTGAAAGAGTTCCAGATTTTCGAACTGAAATTACGTCCCTGTTCTGTAAGAGATTCATCAAAAAGAATATCATTTCCGGCAGGTGAACAGAGTAACATCCCAACTCTGACTCCATCGGCACCATATTTGGCAATCAGTTCAAGAGGGTCGGGTGAGTTGCCAAGCGATTTCGACATTTTTCGGTGTAGCTTATCCCTTACAATGCCCGTAAAATAGACATTCTTAAATGGAAAAGTGCCACGATATTCGTAACCTGAAATAACCATTCGTGCCACCCAAAAAAATATTATTTCGGGTGCAGTTACCAAATCGTTAGTCGGATAATAGTAATTAATATCCTTATTATCAGGATCGTTGATGCCATCGAATACTGCAATCGGCCAAATCCACGATGATGCCCATGTGTCGAGTACATCTTCATCCTGATGAAGATCATTTATTGTCAATAGATTATTTCCTGTCTTTTGGCGTGCCAATTCCACGGCTTTCTCATCACTGTCAGCCACAACAAAAGAGCCATCAGAGAGATAATAAACAGGTATTCTATGCCCCCACCAGAGCTGACGCGAGATACACCAGTCTTTGATGTTCTCCATCCAGTGACGGTAGAGGTTCTTAAATTTGGCTGGATAGAATCTAATGTCATCTTCTTCGACTGCAATCGCTGCCGGTTTAGTGATTTCAGACATTTTCAGAAACCACTGTGCCGATAGTTTAGGTTCGATAGGAACATCGGTACGTTCCGAATAACCCACTTTATTATTGTAATCCTCTACTTTAACCAGGTTTCCAGCTGCTTCAAGCATCGGGATGATTTGTTTCCGTGCTTCGAAACGATCAACACCCACAAGAATCTGAGCTTTTTCGCTCAGTGTACCATCATCATTAAAAGTGTCAATTACTTCAAGATTGTGGCGTAATCCGATTTCATAATCATTTATATCGTGTGCCGGTGTGATTTTAAGACATCCTGTACCAAACTCAATATCAACATAGTCATCCTGAATAATTGGAACCAGACGATTTACCAACGGAACAAAGACTTTTTTTCCTACAAGGTGACGGAATCGGTCATCATTAGGATTAACACAAACGGCAGTATCACCAAGAATGGTTTCGGGTCTTGTAGTTGCCACAGTAACATATTCTTCATCAGATCCTTCAATTTTATAGCGGACATAATAAAGTTTAGATTTTTCTTCTTTATGATTGACTTCTTCGTCCGAAAGAGCTGTTTTGGCAGCAGGATCCCAGTTAACCATCCTTACACCACGATATATTAACCCCTTGTTGAAAAGATCAACAAAAACCTTAATTACCGATTCTGAGCGAATTTTGTCCATTGTGAAACA
>CAILKW010000155.1 GCA_903834845.1 uncultured Bacteroidia bacterium
TGGCACGTGTTTCCCATTCGATATTAGCCATACTTTGCCGTTCTTAGAAATTGATCTGCAAGTATAGCAATTAATTGTATATAACGAATTAATGGAACGCAAATATTTTCTCATAATTCGATAATTAATTCACCCCACCCTGAGGGTCGAAAACAATTCAACATCCGAAATCTCCGATATAACCATATCGGGAGCCTCCCTGGCCGGAATATTCTTAAATAATTGCGATGCTAAAATAACGGATATCAATGTGAGGTACAACGCCGGTGTCGGTATCAGCATTGAAAACTATTCTAGCCCGACATTGAAGGCAATTACCGTATCAAATAATGCAGGTGGAGGGATAGAATGTTACAATTCAAGCTCTTTGGTACAGGAAGTTACCATAATAAACAACTCAGGAACTGGTTTTTCGTGTCAATCCGATAATACAGGTGCCTTGCTTAAAGATGTTGTTATTTCGAACAATACCAGCGAATCTGGCGGAGGGATGAACATATCGGGGATAAATCCTGAATTCAGGAATGTGCTGGTAAAGGATAACTTTGCAGTGTATGGCGGTGGCGCGCTATGCCGTTCAACGATCAGCTGTGTTTTCTTCTCGGGAAATACAGCCATGTATGGTGGGGGCATTTATGTAGCTGGCTATTCCTCATTTTCATCGCTGATAAACCTGATAATCGATCAAAATGTAGCGCAATATGGTGGCAGATTTTATGGTGGCGGATTTTTTTCCCCGTCTTCATTTATGCTGAAAAATGTTACCTGTGCCGGAAACCTGGGTACCCATGGAGGGGGTCTGTGCCTGAAAAACGGATACTTGACGGCACTTAACACAATAGTGTGGAACAATTATCCCCAGGAAGTATATCTTGACAATAGTTCCGTGCTGTTCAACTATTCCGATGTTGAGGGCAGAGAAACGGGCATAGAGAGTATAAACAACAGTATCATAACATTTCACCAGGGGAATATTGATGCTGATCCCCTTTTCGTTGGTTTCGGGAATGACCCGTATGCCTTGTCTGCCAATTCGCCCTGCATCGATACCGAGGTTTATGTATCCAACCTGCACATACCTGCCTGGGACATTATCGGCAACAACCGTCGCTGGGATGGAAACGGTGATGGCATAGTAAAGATTGATATGGGGGCTTACGAATTCTGTTCAATACTGGTAGGTACTGAAAGCCCGGTTGCTGCGAATACAGGTTTGGCTTTCATAAACTTCCCCAATCCTTTCGCTTCAATCACAACAATCGAATACAAACTCGAAAAACCAGCGAATGTCGTACTGACAGTCTATAACAATATGGGCCAGACGGTGGCAACCCTAGTAAATAAAAATCAATCCCCTGGCAAGCAACAGGTGCAATGGAATGCCCTGAGCCAACCGGCAGGAATATATTTCATCCGATTAAGCACGGGCAATCAGTTTGTTACCAAGAAGATCATCAAACAATAAGTTTTTCAACCAACAAAAACCGTTGATACCATGAAAAAATTAACTTTTAGAAACTGTCAATAAATAATATACTCATAATACAAATTAATTAGTTACCTTTGTTAAAAAAAAACAATGGACACTAATGATATTATTAAAACGCGAATAGAAACTGTATTGCCCATTTTAGATGAACGCCAACGCAGAGTTTATTTATCAGCTGAGGCTCAGAGTATTGGATGGGGAGGGAAGTCAAGAATAGCAGAATTGTCATCAGTGACAAGACGAACAATAGCAAAGGGAGAAGCAGAATCATTTGTCATAATGGACGCTTCGACCAAAAAGCGTATCCGGAAAGAAGGTGGTGGAAGAAAAAAAGTCATTGAACATCAACCAGAAATACTACAAGCAATAGAAAATATTGTTTCTCCTCATACGATGGGTGATCCGATGAATCCATTAATCTGGACAAGTAAAAGCATCCGAAAGATAGCGGCTGAATTGCTTATTTTGGGGTTTACTGCCTGTCACGAAGTGGTTCGTCAATGTCTTATTGAATTGGGATACAGCCTTCAAGTAAACAAGAAGACTAAGGAGGGCGGAGATTCTCCCGATAGAGATGCTCAGTTCGAGCATATTAATAAAATAGCAAAAGAGTTTGCACAAAAAAACGATCCGGTAATTTCCGTTGATTGCAAGAAAAAAGAGCTTATTGGAGAGTATAAAAACAACGGACAAGAATGGACTCAGGTAGGAAATCCGACAGAAGTTAATGTTTATGATTTTATTGATAAAACCAACGGCAAAGCTAGCCCTTATGGAGTATACGACATACAAAATAACCGCGGCTGGATTAATGTTGGAATAAGTAGCGATACCGCTGCATTTGCAGTATCAACAATTCGCGACTGGTGGGAACAAGAAGGCAAAATATTATATCCTACTGCAAATCGGCTATACATCAACGCTGATGGAGGGGGAAGCAATGGCTCAAGAAATCACCTATGGAAAGAAGAGTTACAACAATTCAGCAACATTTATGGCTTGGATATTTGGGTGAGCCATTTCCCTCCAGGTACAAGTAAATGGAATAAAATAGAACATCGTCTTTTTTCTTATATCTCAAAGAATTGGAGAGCAAAACCGCTGACATCTTTACTGGTTATTATAAACCTAATTGGGGCCACAACAACTACTGCGGGTCTCGTTGTAAAAGCCAATCTTGACCAAAGTATTTACCCAACTGGCATAAAAGTATCAGAACAAGAAAAACAAAACCTAAATATTGAACGAAATGATTTCCATGGTGAATGGAACTACAAAATACTACCCAAATTGTAAATGTTATTTATTGACAAATCCTAAGTAGCAATTTTCTCAAATAAATAATACTTATCACTATCAAACGACAAAAGAATAAATTTCGATTTATAGATTTATAAGTAATTGATATACAGATAAATAAATTTAAAAATTTTGCGCAATGAAAAACCTACCCCCCTTTGTTAAAAAATGGATAATTGAATATCGGGTTTTTTGTTTTTTTAACGTAGGTTCTTCGACAATTTTCGACAACCCAGAACATATCTAAATGGCTTATCAGGTAAATTCTCATCAAGGCTGCTATTGTAGAAAATGCTTTTTTAGTTTTAGCCATTACCTTTAGTACTGTCAGCAACAAATGGGCGATGAGCGTGCACCATACTTGTGTTTTGATGCCGTTTTCTGTTTCTGAATAGAAGTAGTGGAGTTGAAAATTCTGTTTCAGTTTCTTGAACATTAATTCGATGCTCCAACGGTTTTTATAAATAAAAGCAATCTCTTCTGCTGTGATTTCAAAGTTATTGGTTATGAACTGGTATATGCGACCTTTTTCATCTTTGTAAGTCACTTTGCGTAAACACAAGGTTTTGATTTTCTTGTTTTCCTTGTATTTGAGATGGATGTGATCAACCTTCATAACACCAAACTCTTGGTCGGTCAGCATTTTCTCGAACAATACTTCTTGTACTTCATAAACGGCATTATCCTTGAGTCGGCACACGAAATTCACCCCCTCGTTTGTCCAATGGGCAAATTGCAAGTAATGGTTATAGGCTTTGTCGAACACAATCATGCTTCCTTTGGGCAGTATCAAGTGCTTCAAGAAATTTTTGTCATGCATTTTTGCCTCGCTTATCGTGGCATATTTTGCCGTATTGGCATGGGCATCAATCATCATGTGGACTTTCAAACCACCTTTTTTCTTGCCATCGTTTTTGGGGGTGCGGCCAACCCCTTTCATAATGTCTGAGAACAAGCTGATTGTCGTAGAATCAAACGCTAAAAGTAGGAAAAAGATACCCCATGAATCCGGCTGACCGACAAAACCAGCTCGAAATGATTAATCAACTCAAAGTAAAACTCTTTGAACAACGCATTGTCTCGTTCGCGCAAACCATCTCCTGCCGTGCTTTTGGCTGGGAATCGATCCATGCCAAAGTAATTTAACTTTCCTTGTAAAGTCTGCATCCCATCGCATACTTCACCCATAGAATCACAACGACTCAATATCCCAAATAGCAGCGTTACCATTTCATCCCATGATGAAAATGCTTTGTAATATCTATCTGATTTTTGCTGTTTGACCAATAAATCAAACTTGTCTCGTGGTAACAGATTTACCAGTTGCTTGAATATCGGCTGACCGACTAAATTCTTTTCATTATCTTTGCCCATAGTTGAGTTTTGTTTGCAAAGTAAAACTACAACTTTAGGGCGAAACCTGCGGGCGGTAGCCCTTATTCTTTAAAGTTTTGTCGGTTAGTAATGAATACTTATGATAAATATTGATGCTTTAGAATTACGTAAATTAGATTTGGATGGAGTAAAAACATTAGTTGAATGGGCCAAAAATGAAGGATGGAATCCTGGCCCTCTTGATGCCAATGTTTATTGGTCTACAGATCCTAACGGTTTTTACGGTTATTACCATAAAAATTCTTTAATTGCTGGAGGTGCAATTGTTTCTTATAACAAAGAATTTGGATTTATGGGCCTCTTTATTGTTAAACCTGAATATAGAGAAATTGGAATTGGTAAAAAACTTTGGTATCAAAGACGGAATCTATTAGTTAATAGGTTAAATAACAATGCTTCAATCGGTATGGATGGTGTTGTTGATATGCAATCTTTCTATAAAAATGGAGGGTTTGAAATTGCATTCAAAGATGAACGTTATGAAAAACTAGGGATGGAATTTGTTATTAATGATAACATTTCCTCAATAAATAATGAAGATCTTCAGGAAATTTCAACTTATGACAAACAATGTTTTGGTTTTTTAAGGGAAAATTTTCTAAACCTATGGATTAAACTTCCTGAAAATAAAACTTTTAAATTTGTTGAGAGAGATAAGTTAAGAGGTTTTTGTATTGCAAGAAAAGTTTCAAATGGATATAAAGTTGGCCCATTATTCGCTGACAATAAAAAAGTTGCTGAAGAGTTATATAAAGCTTGTTTAAATTCTGTAATTGGAAAACCACTTTATATTGACATTCCGATGTTGAATAAAGGGGCAATTGAAATTGTAAAAAAATATAATGCAAAATATATTTTTGAATGTGCAAGGATGTATCACGGTCAAATGCCTCGAACAGATATTAAAAAAGTTTATGGAATAACTACTTTCGAATTAGGCTGAAAACTGTCTATATCAAAAAACATAGTGCATTTGACAGATAGTGATGATATGGTAGCAATAAATAATCATTATACAATGTCGTTTAGTTAAGGGTATCTCATAATCGCTTGTAATTCATCGAGTAAGGTTTCTTCTGTTTCTTTTTTCGGGGCATATTTCGTCCTGGTCTTATAATTTCTCTGGTATTTGCCACTATGCTGTCAAAAGCGGATAGAGCCGTGGCATATTGTTTTCGGAGCAACACAGCTATGATAATATCTTGGGCCATTGAAACAGCATTGGTCCTATTAATTTTTTGGTCGTGTTTCCTGTTCCCTCCTGCCTTGTACTCTTGTTTTACCTTTTCCTCAACCGGATGTGCATAGATAGCAGATAGTGTCAGCAAAAATACCTTTGCGAAAAAATCTTGCTTGATGGCTCTGGCTGTCTTTCCGGAGAAATTCTCCAGTTCGACCCTGCATTTGAGCAACTTATAGGCTTCCTCCTCATTCCACCTGAAATGGTAAAGCTCATCAAACTCATGGTGTGGGTATTTTTCGGCATCGATCAACGAGGTGCACAGAACTTCCGTTTCACCTGTAAGAAGTTCCACCTTTACCAACCGACAGGTGAGTTCTGCGTCTATCATGTGGAGATAACCGGCCAATTTCTTGCGGTCTTTATACGGCAACTTGAATGTTACCAAGTGTTCTTTGTCTGGGCTTTCGGTAAAATCCTTTACTTGGATCCACCAGTCGTCTTTCAGCCTCACACAAAACTCGACACCTTTTGCTTTTAACAGGAACAGCAGCCAAAAGCATGGGTATCCCCTGTCGAGCAACAACAGATCGCCCTTTCCCAGCTTGTCAAGGTGCTGGACAAGCAGATCCCTTTCACTGCTTTTATAGGGTGCTATCTTGGCATCAATGGTAACCATGTTCAGCGCATCGTAAAGCAAGGAAGCCATGGCCAATGACCTCTCGCTGTCCGCTTTGGGGCCGAACTTTTGCAGGCCAAACTCCTCGATAATGCTGGAATGGTTGGGCAGCATCAACCGTGTGCCGTCAACGGCCGTTAATCGCATGCCATACCATTGAAATGTCTGGGCGTGTTGGTAAAACGTTGTAACGGCAACTTCGATCATACGGATAAAGGCGTATGGTTTCAGTTTTGCCCTCGCCTGGGTCAGAGCCCCTTTGGTTACTTCCCGGATTTTAAAATCATTCTTGTTGAGTGCTTTGAAAAACAAATCCAAATCCCGTTGCAGGGCACTTTTAGAACAAAGTATGATAACGATTAAGTTACTGAACGTCAGCTTTCTATCCCTTGTGAATACCCCCTTCCGGCCGTCTTTTGAACGGCTCCTATACTCATGGTTTTCGAGTTCATCGGTTATGTTTTTAGATAGTAGTTCACGGTAATCAGTTTTTGGGTTGTTGTTTGGGTTACCCCCTATATACCCCGTAAAGATAAAACTTAATCAGCACACCACCAAAGTATCAAAGAACTATTTTTGATATTATTTGCAATTAAATCAAGTACTTATCTGCATTTCCTTAACTAAACGACATTGCAATATAATCTGGTATTTAAGGTTTGGAATATCTCCTCAATTTGAATTGATTCCCCGTTTGCGTTTTTTGGGAGCATAATGTATTAATTAAAGGGGAGTTCTATAATTTAATTCATTGTTAATCAAATAAATATCACTATATTTGTAGTGAAATTATATGAGCAATGAAACAACAGATATACAAATCGAACGGTAAAAAGGGATTATTTGACGAGCAGGAAACCATCCAAAAA
>CAILKW010000156.1 GCA_903834845.1 uncultured Bacteroidia bacterium
ACCTGAGAATGTCCTGATTGTGAATCGCAACGGCGAGTATATCCCTAAGATTACCGACTTTGGCATCAGCAAAAAACTCGACACCAACAAAAGTTCCGTTTTCAGCAATTCGCTTGCCGGGGCAGGGACATTGAGCTATGCTTCTCCTGAGCAGTTGGGGACAAAACCGATCAGCAAAAATACCGACTTGTGGAGCTTTGGCATCATTGCCTTTTGGATGCTGACAGGCGAGCACCCGTTTACGACCGGCCAGCACGACAATACGAGCGAAGCGGGCCGTGCCGAGCTTTTCCGCCAGATCAGCAGTGGGCAATTGCCGCCTTCGTTCGGCAGGGTAGCACCTCCGTGGCGGACGGTTATCGAGCGTTGCCTTGTTACCGACCCCACAAACCGCGCCCACAACGTGCACGAATGTTTGGATATTGTTGAGGGGAAAGCAATTCCAAAACCTCAACCACCGCCATCGCCACAACCTGAACCGGATAATAGCAAAACTATTATTAAGCAGGCCGTAACCGAAGTTGGTAGCAAAACTGCCGTTTATCCGCCAAATCCAAATCCCACTATAGATGAGCATTTATCTACAATTGAGGAATTTAGGCAGTATAATAATGTTTTTTCAATTAAAGGAAGACTCTCACAAAGAGATTACTGGATAAGAGTACTTTGTTTTGTTGTTCCAATATTCATTGGCCAGTTCCTTGGAATCTTAAATGAATACCTGTTTTTTATATATCTGATATTTTCTATTTTACTGATACCAAGTGTTATTAAACGATGTAATGATATATACCTTACAAGGGTTAGTATCACAATTGCTATTGTTGTTTTTGCAGCGCACCTAATATCTTCAATGTTAATGATAAGCACGAGGACTTATATAGATTTTGAAGATATGGCAAGATTTTTAGGTGTAGATAACATAGTATGGCCCATAGTAATCCTTTATTATTTCTACTTGTCGGTTTTTACTTTAGTCACTTTGGGTCTGATCAGGCAAAATGATAAGAAAAATAAGAATGGCTTAAATCCAATTTATTTGAAAAATTACAAAAGGGGATACCTTACCTTCAATCACTATTATGTAATTTTATTTGTAGTGTTTGTTTTAGCCTATTTCTTTTGGGCTCAATATTATTGATATGTGTTTGAATTTTGATAAAAATGTGTTTGAATTTTGTTGTAAATCATCATTATTGATGCAAATCAAAATCCATGCACAATCACCACCACGAAGTGGCAGCATACCCTGGCAGAATGGCAACGCCTTGGGAATAAATATGTACGTATAAAAAAGTTAATAATATGACACACGAAGAATTTCAAAAACGTTACCATTACAACCCCGACAGCGACCGCTTGGGTGAGGGGGGCTTTGGCGAAGTGTTCAAAGCTTACGATACCTACCGCGACAGGTGGGTGGCCATTAAGATGTCGAAAGTAAAACCCGAACTTGAATCGGTGAGGTTGAAAAAGGAGGTAGAGTTGGTAAACAGTCTTCCGGCACACCCAAATATTGCTTTTTACGAAGATTGTTATTCGTTTAAGAACTTTTCGGGAGAATATGATTTCGGGATCCTACAGTTCTATGAATCGGGAAACCTTTTGCAACTTACACAACAAAAGAAACTTACACAATCTCAGAAAGAGAGCATCCTACAACAATTGCTCGAAGGCCTCGGTTTCCTGCACAGCCAGGGCATTATCCACCGTGATCTGAAACCTGAGAATGTCCTGATTGTGAATCGCAACGGCGAGTATATCCCTAAGATTACCGACTTTGGCATCAGCAAAAAACTCGACACCAACAAAAGTTCCGTTTTCAGCAATTCGCTTGCCGGGGCAGGGACATTGAGC
>CAILKW010000157.1 GCA_903834845.1 uncultured Bacteroidia bacterium
GGATTATTGTTCTATTAAAGATTTGAGTCACAAGCAAGTTATAGTTTCCAAAATCCCCTACGACAATTAGCTTAGGGCGTTGTTGCGAAAAGGCTCGTGAAGCAGCAGCCCTTCAGAATTCAAACGGACAGTCATTTAATCGTTTGACTTTGTTCCCAGACGAGATAAGCAAAAGGTTTGCGGAGATTATTTCGCCTATTCTACATATTTTTACGCTAAATAGTCTCTGTATTTGCAGCAAGACAATTTATGTAATGGCAAAATATATTTATCAAAATATAGAATTTTTTGTTTAATTAATGTGCGATTCTACGTATAAAGTGTTGTGCTAAAAAGCCCACCCAAACGCAAAGCTGCAAACTGGTGCAACCCGACAAAAAGGATCATAGTAGATTATTTGATATAATTATTTTAATAACAATGAAAAATGAAAAATCAAAATAAATGGATTTTTAAAGAATCTAAAATTACCAAAGAAAAGGTTACTGATTTCGAGAAAATTGATATTATGAATCAATGTCAACCATTGTTAGAGCTTTTTAAGAGCCAATTTGTGAAAGAAAAAACACATGAAGGAAGTGATTATTTGGTGGATGTTTACACGAAATGGAATCAGAATTATTTATATTTCTGTGAGAAATATATATCAGAACATCCAAATAGAATTAAAGACGAATATGAGAAAAAATTTGTAAGACTGGAATGGACATGGAAAGATAAATACAATTTTTCATTTTTTAGACATACTGGACACTGGTTTGTAGTGGCTAATAACATGCCATTAAAAGACTGTTTGGAAATGATGCAGTCAAATCCTAATTTTCAGCCAATTGGATGAAATTGCAACAAAATTACAGACCGGTTTTGAGTTGTGACATTTATAGAACATAAAAAGATTGCCAGCCCTTTAACGCTGAAAATTTAATGCTGTGCATTGTATTTAATTGGAAATGATTACTATTATGTAACCTTAGAGCAGATTGAAAGTTTAAGTGACTTTAATGCCCTACAAACATTTACAGCCGACAGTCGCTTGTTGCCAATTGAAGAAAATCCGCTCTCCCGCGAAAACCGGCCAACTAAGTGTTGATCCCGTTTTATGTGGCGTGCTGAAAACCAAGTATTGCGTTTTAAACAAACCAAGGAAACAATCGGATGCCAATAAAAACTAATTCCCATTCGTGGTACAAAGTATTGAAATAATGATTATTGTTCAAATAATGTTTTGCAGTAAAAGCAAGTTTAAGTTTTCAAAATCACCAACAGTGCCATCACCTGCCGATATGCCTTATGTTAGTATAATAAACCAAATATTCAAAATTTTATAAACTTTCACATAAAATCAAATTATATTATGAAACACTTTATCAAAAATTACTTATTTGTGGGGCTTGTTACATTTGTAATACTAATTTCTGTTGTATTTATTTCGTTTTATCTAAACAAGCCACCTAAGGTTGTCCTTAAAAATGCACCTTCAGATGTTTTTTCAACAGAACGGGCAATGGAATATCTACCCAATATTGCTAATAAACCTCATCCAATGGGAACGGCGGAGCATCTGAAAGTTCGCAATTATCTGATAGATGAATTGAAAAAACTGGGTACAACCCCTGAACTACAGATAACTGAAGTTTACAATCCCAATACTAAAACTGCAGGCAGTGTTGTAAATATTATTGTAAAGATATCAGGTACAGATAATAGTAAGGCTATATTAGTGCTTGGCCATTATGATTCGACAGAGTTTTCTTTTGGTGGTTCGGATGATGGCTCAGCTATTGTTACCTTACTTGAAACTTTAAGAGCGGTTAAGGCAATGTCACCCCTTAAAAATGATGTAGTTTTTCTGATTTCTGATGGTGAAGAGTTAGGTTTATTGGGTGCAAAAGCCTTTATTGACCAACATCCATTGGCTAAGGAAATTGGACTTGTTCTAAATTTTGAAGCAACCGGAACCAGCGGACCAAGTATGATGTTTGAAACCAGCAAGGACAATTACTGGCTTATATCGGAGTTTGCAAAAGCGGCACCATATCCTGTTGCAAATAGCTTATCTGTTGAAGTATATAAAAAAATGCCAAATGGCACTGATTTAACGACCTTTATAAATGTTGGTATCAAAGGCCTTAATTTTGCTTATCTTGATGATCGTTACAATTACCATAATTATGGAGATAATATCAAAAATACAAGTCCGGAAAGTGTACAACACAACGGCTCTTACGCACTTTCGCTTGTCCGGCATTTTGGAAATATTGACATAAGTAAAACAACAAAAGGTGATGCTGTTTATTTTAATACAATTGGTAGTGGATTCGTCTATTATTCCTATAAATGGGTAATTCCATTTGCAGTAATAACATTTTTGGCTTTTGTAGTTTTATTGATATTAGGATTTAAAAGAAAAATCATCAAGCCACTTCGTGTATTATTTGGTTTTTTTGCTTTTGTCATCCATTTGTTAATTGCACCAGCTATAATTACCTGTCTGTTTTATATTTTATCTAAATTCTATCCGGGAAACGATTATAGATTATTATTTTATAATTACAGACCATTACTGTTGGGATTTGTGGGTATTGCTATTGCTATTTCTTTTACTTATTTCAAATTGCTTAGTAAAGGAATTAAAATATGGCAAGCCTTAACGCTTCTAATTTTAGTATTAATCCTTTTATTGGCTAGCGACAATTTAAATATTGTAACCTCATTGGTTACTGTTGTGACTTGTGCTGTTTTATACTTTCTATTTCGTAAACCAACAAATGTTTGGGAATTAACTACAGGATTTTTAACAGGTTGGACAATATTAATGTTTGCATCATGTATTGCTATGCCCGGTGTCAGCTATTTATTTACCTGGCCTTTTTTGTTTAGCTTAATTCCATTATTAATATATTTCGTTAAAAAAAATCAAGCCAATTTTTCAGTTTTGGAAATTGGATTATTTGTCATTTTTGCAGTACCGGCTTTACTTTGGTTTTCGCAGTTAACTCATATTTTCCTTTTGGCTATGGGATTGTCTATGGCCGGGGCAGCAATAATGTTCACCCTACTTTGTCTAAGCTTGCTTATTCCACATATTGAGATTATTACAAAAGCCAAACCATGGATTATTCCAATTTGTGCTTTTATTTTTGGCCTCTTTTTTATTTTGAAAGGCTCTGTAAATCTTGAATATACCGAAAACTGTAAAAAATTAAATTCCCTGATTTATGCAGTTAATGGAGAAACCGGTGAAACTTTTATAACGACCTATGAAAAAAAGGCGGATGAATGGACCAAAAACTTTTTATCAGAAAAACCGGATACGTGTAGAATGCTCGATTTTTTCCCTTTCGATAAAAGTGTTTATATTAAGAAAACTATCAAAGCTGATCCTTTACCTTCACCTGTTTGTACTATTTTAAAAGACAGCATTATAGGTGAAAAAAGATGTTTAGATCTTCATTTAGAGTCTAAAAGAAAGGCCAATAATTTGTATGTCTTTATAAAAACAGATACTAAAGTAACAGAAATGGGTTTGAATAATTCGAAATTAAGTGAACTTAAACCAATTAGGAATACTGACTGGCATTATATCGGTTACTTTGCATTACCAACCTCTGGAATAGATTTGAAATTGAACATAGAAAAGGATAAAAAAGTTGAGATTCGCCTGATTGATTATAACGCGGGCGTACCAGATTCTTTAATTAATACATTTAAGCCTAGACCTGATTATATGGCACCGTTTGGTGATAAAACAATAGTATTGAAAAAATTCATTTTTTGATTTAACATTGTGTAGCAGACTATTTGCCTTATCTGAAGGTTTTAATGATGATATAAAATTTAATAATAAAGATGAAGCAAAAAATAATCTATAATATTAGCATACTCGTCTTTGCTATCACTTTTTTACATACAAGTTGCCGGAACAATAAAACGGTACAAACCTTTTTACTGAAGGATTTAGCACCGGTTGTAATGGAATATAAAGGAAAGGAAGTATTTCAATATTGGGAATTTGAGAATAAACCTTTTCTGTGGGGAACTGTTTTGGGACAAGTAATAGCAATGAAATCATATAAAGATTCATTGGAGTTAGAATTAGGAACGGAAAGCTTTCGGCAGGTAGTTGAAAAGGAAGCAAGCCAAAACAACTCACTTGATACTCTTTATTCAGAAAATGGTGATTTGATTAATGCACAACTGGTTCATTCGGGAAACGTTGGGAAAATAAGAACTATCAATTTTTTAGAAGCAGAATTATTGAATTACCAATTGATCAGGTATCCTTTATTGAGTCATCCCACTGAATTTCATGGTTTTATTTTACTGCATGATTCTTTAAACGATGTCAGAGTATATTTTGCAGCAAGTGACCAGCCGTGGCCACCAAAACCAAAAGTTATATTGGAATCAATAAAAAAGGATTTGAAACAAGGCTGGAAACTCAAATACCACTTGCATAACCATTATGAACCAAAGTCACGCAATTACATAGGTATCCTTGCTCCAAGTTTGGCAGACGCACAGTATTATAAATTCTTATCAGAAGATTTTGATCTGGAGAATGCTATAATTACTAATGGCTTTCATACAGTGGAAATTGAAAGTAAGGAATTTTCGAAATTTAAGGCACACGGTAATTAGGTGAATTTATTTCTGAAAAAACAGAAAACCAAAAGGCTTGGAGTAGTAATAATTTTAAATTAATAGAAAATTTGTAAAGTTGCGGAACTAAAAAGTTCCGCAACTTTTTTTTTTACATACGAACGATATGGCGTTCAGAAACAATACTAATATCAACAGAATTATCAATTGAAAAAATTGAGAAATTATAAATGATTTGAGAAAAAGCCACTAATACACAACGGTTTACCCTCCAAACTTTTTACTTCCTATTGAGTAGTCGGCCAAGACAAGCAAATAATGAGCTTTGTCTTTACCAACTACTAATTAATTGATCATGGATTTAAAAGTGTGTTTGAAGCCCAGGCAAGGTATTCCTCGCGGGTAGGCAAACGATTTAAAGTCTTTTTCTGACCGGCAACCCATATTTTTGCCTTGGTATAAAAGTTTTGATAAGTATAATAAAGCGGCCATTTCTCATTTTTTTCGTCTATCAGCCAGAAGCCTCTCTGAACACCATTCGGCACCTCATTGTTGTACATTTCCCAATAGAGTACAAAAGGAGCTCCCCACAATAATCCTTTCCGAATGTTTTCGCGGTTAACCGATTCATGCTGTGACTTTGAAGAGCTTAAATCATAAGATGCCCGACCCATTTCTCCGATAAAAACCCTTTTGCCTTTGATCAGAGGACGTGGAGGCAGGTTGGCTTCAATGTAATTCAGGACATTATTGTAATCAGATTGACCTAAACTTTGGGCATCGTACGAAGAATAGGAAACATAGTCAACATTGGTGTAGGGCAAAACCTTGTTGACCACACGCTTCAATCCATTCATGGCATCAACTACACGGTTTACCTCACAATAGGTAAATACATCTACGTTACTGTGTGAAGTGACTCTTAGGGCTTCATCAACTGCATTTTGTCGGCATTTGTACCATTGAATCAT
The DNA here is from genome assembly GCA_903834845.1 of uncultured Bacteroidia bacterium. GTDB lineage: Bacteria > Bacteroidota > Bacteroidia > Bacteroidales > Prolixibacteraceae > JAAFHB01. Next base: position 5,574 of record CAILKW010000157.1, read on the forward strand.
ACCGTTTAATCTTGCATCAGAGGGGATATAGGTTGCATCATAATTTGGAAGCAGATACCAATCTCCCTCCCAATGGCCTACGAAAAACTGTTTTCCTGTATTGTTGTACTTGGTAAGCAGGTACTTGGTCATGTCGGATATTTGGGTGGAATCGTCTGTTCGTTCAGTTGCGGAATAACCATCAGCCCAGTTTGCATGAGACCGAGCCCAGAAAAAATAGTAACTGAACGGCATGTCGAGTACTTTGCTGAAAGATGGGTCATCCCTGACAATTGAGATTAAACTGCTGTATTTAGGTCGTCCGGTAATGTTATAACTGCTTGTTGCAAGTGAAATTTTCAAAATATTGCTTCCCATGTCAAGAATAGCTTTTGCAGATTCAACCAAACGGTCTTCTGATGTAAAACCATAAGCCGGTCCAATAGTCTGTGTACCCAATGAATAGTTGTAATTCAGCACTTCCGGATCTGATATATCCACTTTAACCAATAAGGAAAATGATTGCAGTGAAACAGATGTTGTACTACCAACTTTGACACTAAAGCGATATTCTCCGGACGTAATTCCAGCAGGAATGGTCACTGTAAGCTGGTTAGTACTGGCTGCTGTTTGTGGAACAATTGTACTGCCAAGCATGACTGTATTCTTTGTTATATCTGTGCTAAAGTTGCTTCCTGAAATGCTAACAAGTGTACCTTCATTTCCAGAAACCGGCGAAAAAGAATTAATGACCGGACCGTTGGAGTCCGGCATCAAAGTTTCAGTTTTTCCACAACTTAACAAACAGGACATCATCAAAATAAACAGAATATTCATAGTTAATAATTTCATAGAAACAAATCTTTGATAATAGTTAGAGGAGTTTATTGCCTGCATTTTTCAAAAGTTTCTCAAAATATTCACCTACAAAGCTTTTTGTTCCATCCGGACGAATCAGCCAAAAACCGCGCATTTCGTCAGTTTTACGCGTTTCATTTAGTTTTCGTAACTCCTCATTTTTAGGTTCATTGCAAAATAATTCCCATTGAATCAGGTAGGGCACATTTAGGGCAAGACAAACTCCAATGTATGCATCCCAACGAGCAATAACCGGATCTTTTTCAGTTAGACCTTCATAACGCTGTTCAGGAATACCAATTTCACCAAGGAAAACAACCTTTTTCCCTTTCATGAATTTGGTTGGCCTAATGTTTTGGCGTATGTACTCTATTCCTTTGTACAATTTGAGACCGGTAGCATCTAATCCATCGTAGCTCGACCACGAAACCATATCTACCTCAACCAGAGGTAAAACACTGTTAACAATTCCGGGGATACCTTCCTGTGAATCCATCACTTTATTGGCTTCGATAGCATGATATACTTTACATTTACTGTTTTTCACTTCGTCACGAGCTCTGTTTACACCTTTTTGAAGGGCGTTAAACCATTTGGCCATACCATTGATCCTTTCAGTTGAATCAGCAGGAACAAGAACAGTATATCTGTCACCATCAACAGCCTTGATTAATTGACCAGCCTTGCGTGTCCAACGGGCATAGTCGCCAGTTCCTCCACGCATCATCCAGTCGCCTTCCCAGTTGTGAAGAATAAAAGTGAGATTTCGATTTTTGTACTTTTCGAGCAGGTATTTGGTAAGTTCGTAGATCTCATTTTCCTCTTTTGCAGCCGTTTCATCCGTTGTTTTGATTCCTGCTCCATCCAAACTAAGGGCAATAGTCGTAAAAGGCATGTCGAAACAAGTCGCCCAGTAAGGATGTTGAGCAAGTTCTTTCAAAGTGATCTCTTTCGAAACATTCCAGTTAGAATTATATGAATAGCCACCAGTATTTTTTCTGAACCATAATTTAACGACTCCATAGCCCATTTCAGTCATTTTTTTACATCCTTCGATAAGATAGGGTTCGTTAGTAAAGTAGTATTTTCCAGCTACATGTGTTGCACCTAAACGGGTTTTAATATCAGAAGGTATCTTAGCTCCTTTTGAAGGGCGATTTATTTCGATTTGATTGATTATTTGTTTATCGCTTAACGGTTTTATTTTATCATTTCCTTTACTGACATTAGCAATATATATAAGACATAGAATCAATATAATTACATTCTTCATGAGTGGATTTTTTGATTTTAATTATTAGCATACAGCTTATTGTTGTAAATATAGCAGAGAGACCGGGGATTAGTCCGAATCTCTCTGCATATTAAATTTCAGGTATTTAGTCAAAACTTAGACTAAAGGGTAATCTTAACATAAGGTGCGAAATTGTACCGTATAGTTCCAACACCTGTGACATCGGCCAATGCACCTACCCTGAAATAATAATTTCTTCCCGTTAAAAACATAGTGGAGTTAAGTCCTAAATCAATGCTTAATGTGTAGGTAGAACTATCAATTACCTTTGATGTGCTAAAAGTTTGTGAATAGGTTGTCCCTGCTGTGCTGAATTTTACATTTTCCCCAACATAAATATCGCTGAAAGCATAAAGTCTGATTGTTTTTAATTTCACAAAAGATTTTCCGGCTTCAAGACTAAATGTTGCGTTGACTTTATTAGTCGTTTTATCGAGCGTTATAGCACAATTTTTTATTCGTATATAGGGCACAACCTTAAAGTCATACTCATTATCTCCTGCATTAATTGTAATTCCCGACACAGTATAAGGGAAGAAATTACAGTTGCGCAAGTATATATCGTACTTATTGGCAAAAACCAGATTATTACGAAACTCACCGGTATTTTTTATAAGCCATTTTTGAGATACCTGAGTAGTGAAACCCAATTCATAAGCTTCAATTGCAGATCCGTTAATTAGTTCAGTCTCAACTAAACCACCGCCAAGACTGTCTTTAATTGCACCATAAAAGGTAGCATTGGGACCCTCAAAATTATCAATCTTACAGGATGGGAAGAATATTGTCAAGATGACAACCGATAAAATTACATATATAATATTTTTCATAACAATCATCTTTTCAGTTTAATATTGTGGATTCTGAACTAACTTATTTGTACTTACACCGGGTATTCCTTTGTAATATGACATTGGCTGAAAAGTAAGTCCACTTGCTCTTTCATCATAAAAGTTATTGGCTCTTACAAATATGTATTTGGGTATAGCCTGTCGCAAATCAAGAATCGGAATCAGCGAAGTTCTGCGGGTTGACTTGAACATATTGTGATAATCTCTGCGTCTTACCAAATCCCAGTAACGATTTCCTTCAAAAGCGAGTTCTACACGCCGTTCTTTTAAAACGTTGTCTATCGTAGCCGGAATATTGTCAGTATGAGCTGCCCTTTTCCTCAGTGCATTAAGGTAAGTCCTTGCCAAAGTTGCGTCTCCTTTACCACTCTCCACAGCAGCCTCAGCATAATTCAGGTAAACCTCGGCCAGACGAAAATCAATGTAATCAGTTGTTGAACTAAATTGCACACCCTGAACATTTTTTCCTTCCTGTAGGAATTTTTTTACTGTGAATCCTGTACATGAGAAATTCAGGTTGTTGCCTGTTCCTATGTTATAAAAACCGGAGAAACCAGTGCTTGAAGCAGCTCCAAAAGAGTAGTAGGTCTTCCCGTCTTTGCCTGGTGCATTTGCATCTGCATAGATAACTTTAGTACCATCCTGCTTGATCAATCCACCCTGAATAACAATTGTGACCCCTTTCCAGACCGACCCCGGAACAATCATGCTTCCAAAGAGACGTGCATCCTTATTTGCAAAGATATCCGTCACGTTGTCATACATTTTGAAGGGTTTGGTAAGATCAACCTTGGTTGGATCGGCAATAAAATCATTTTCAACGCCATCCGTACGAGTTACTAAGCTGGCACTTTTACCGGTACCATCATCAGTATAATCTTCATAAATATCAACCAAATTAAGGGTTGGACTAAATCTGCCATAAGCGAGATAACCAGGCTGGGTTTGTGCCGGATTATAATACACATCGGTGTTATGCCCCTGAAGGCGGGATGTAGATCCGTCAATATAACCTTTCTTAAAAATTACCTCTACATCTGCCGTTGCAGGACTCTGGAAAATATCCTGATAATTTTTGGCAGCTTCAGTTCTGCTGGCTGGTGCAGGCTTATAAAGTGCTTTGCCTGAGTTGTCAATAATTGCTTTTGAGGCATCTACACACTGTTGATAATAATTATCGGCATCGGTGGTACTCATTCCACCAACGAGGCTTTGAGTCACTGCATCGCCGATTAAAGGAGCTTTGTTCCAATATTTTGCAAGTGAAGCTGCATGGAGGGCTGCCCTTGATTTCAATGAAAGTGCAGCCCATTTTGTTGCCCTATAAGTGCCTTCTGTTGAACTTACTGAAGCTGGCAGGTTCAAAACGGCCAAGTCGCACTCTTTTAACACAAAATCCCAGGTTTGCTTTTCAGTACTTCGTGGGACAAACAGGTTAGCATTATCAGAACCGGCCTCATATTCAAGTACTTTATCAATGATTGGAACGCCACCATATCTTTTAACCAATCCAAAGTACATATAAGCCCGTATAAAATGAGCCTCGCTAAGGAGCCTGTTTCTCTGGGCATCGTCCATCGTAACAGTTGGTAAAGCATCAATGAATTGATTGACCTGACGGATTCCGGTATAATCCCAGTAATTATCTGCAACAGGACCAACACCTGAGCCTTGTGTCAGCAGACTTTCATCTGTATAAAAACAGGTGGCATAACCCTGATCTACCCATCCGGCTGCACCATTTCCACCATGATAGTTGAAAATATAACCCGGATTATAGGAAAAATCTTCTATTGGAATTTTGTTGTACAAATTGGCCAACAGTACTTTGATACCGCTGATGTCGGAAAGTAATTGTGAAGCAGGTACCTTATCAAGCGGCTGAATCTCAAGAAATTTACTGCAAGCCATGAAAACTGAAGAAACGGCCACAACTATCAGATATATTTTAAATTTTTTCATCTTAATTTCTCAATTAAAAGTTGACATTAATACCAAGGTTATAAGATCTCATCAAAGGATAAGTTAAATCCGCAGTATAAGATCCTTCTTCTCTTTCAGGATCCATCCCTTTTACATTTTTGTTGCAGAAAGTGAACAAATTAAAACAGTTAAGGTAAACCCGCAAATTGTCCAGCTTAAAGGTTCTTATAATCTTCTTTGGAACAGTATAACCAAGTTCAACACTTTTTATCCTGAGATAGGCTGCATTTAAGCGCCATCTGTTTGTGATAAGATTATCATTGGTTCCTGTAAAATTAGTTCTCAAGGCAGGAAATTCGCCTTCAACCCATTTGGTTGCCGGATCATAAGGGTTCGCCAGAGGATCTTCGGTATGCCATCTGTCCATGTACTTCGACCAAAGATTCGGATAGGCACCGTAACCCCAAACATCGCCTGGAGCCGTGTAAATGGAGAATAATGCCGATCCCTGTAACAGAATATTTAAATCCAGTCCTTTCCATTCACCATTCAGGGTTAAGCCATACTGTAAAGGCGGATTGCCTGCATAACCCTGGTACTGACCCGACCAAAATTCAGGTAACTGATCATTTGCATCAATAATACCATCACCATTAACATCGGTAATTTTAAAACTACCGGGAAGGTTCTTAGAGTTTCCGTTGGCACCTCCCAACAATGGGGCGGTCTGATATTGTGTGATATCAGTATATCTGCCATCATAAACATATCCCCACTCTCTACCGAGATAGCGGTTATTTCCCCACGCATCCTTCCACATCTGCATTGTACTCTGATAGGCTGATCTTTCGGTGTAGATCAGATATTTACGGGAATAGGTTGCATTGGCATTTACTCCATAGCTCAGGTCTCCGATTTTCCCTTTGTGTGAAATCATCAGTTCAATACCCCTTACCAAATCACTGTTAATATTTTCCTGTGGGAAGGAGGCACCGAAAGTATTTGGAATTGATTGTACACGTGTACCCAAAAGTCCATCCCTGTTTTTTTGGAAGATATCAGATACTATTCCAAGTTTTCCATTCCAAAAATCAATATCGAAACCTACATTGGCTGTCCTTGTTTTAACCCATGTCAGATTGTCATTCACTACTCCCGGAGGTACCATACCCATTGTAAGAACACCGTTATTCATAACATATCCACCATCAACGCCACCGAATTTGTATCCTTCGTAGTATTCAAAGGCATTACCTGCGTCTGCTCCCTGCATTCCATAAGAACCCCTAATCTTGAAATTGGTTACAAACGGTAGCTTATCTTTGAAAAATGATTCCTCCGAAACACGCCATCCTCCTGATACTGAAGGGAAAAATGCCCATCTTTTGCTTGGTGCATAACGATAGGAACCATCATTCCTGAAGGCAAATTCTACAAGATATTTACTCTTGTAATCGTAGTTGAAACGGCCCAATAGTGAAACAAACGCCTGTGATGAGCGGTTTCCGGCTGTCTGCTGATTAGTTAAACTTCCCTGATCGATGATGTCGTGAGTGAAGAGGTCATCATATTGCCTTTGTGCTCGAATGTAGTCGTTACGTATAGCTTTTGCTTCGTAAACTACTGTAGCACCTACGTTATGAATTTTGTTAAAAATATTCTGGTAAGCGATCTGAGCCTGAAAATCTCTTCTGCTGAAAAGGGAATTTGTGTTGTTATAAATGTTGGTACGAGGTGCAGTTGGTGCATCGGTAGTATAATCATAAGTATAATAACCCAATGCAAGGTTTGAAAAATTATTAACATTACCGTCATAAGCACCCAGCACTCCCAGTTTCATTCCTTTTACAAACGGAACATCATAAGTAAGTTCGACACTGCTTTGGTACTGAAGATTGCTCCATTTGTCATATCCTGAAACACTTTGGTTTGACAGGGCATAAGGGTTGGTGAATTCAGGAGGAATCCGTGCAATATGCGAAGGATTACTTGGTACGAAAGGCTGGTAGCCCCTGTCTGCAATAATAATAGGTTTAAACAACCAGAAATACGAACCCTGCGGACTAGTATTATTATCAATTTTCCCGGCAAAGGAAACAATGGCTTTAAGGTCTTTGGTTAATTTGACCGTCATATTGTTACGGAAGTTGTATTTTCTGTATTGCTGAATATTGCTTTTCAGAAGCCCGTTGTCTTCCATAAAACCAAAACTGGTAAAGAATGTAATTGCATCATTACCTCCGCTTACCGACAAATTTTGTTGTTGCTGTGAGGTGAATTTCTTTAATGTATTTTCAATCCAGTTATAATCCTGATATCCCGGTTCTGTTCCTGATTTCCATTTAGCCAGGACATCATCGGCAAAAGCCGGAGCAAGACCTGTATTCCGGTTCATCTCATTCCTCATCAAACGGTAGGTGTAAGCATCTACATTTGAGGGCATACTCGTCGCTCCTTTAATTCCAAAGAAAGAGTTATAAGTAAATTTTGTTTTTCCTTTGCTTCCCTTTTTAGTAGTGACAATCATTACACCATTATCAGAATTCATTCCATAGATAGCTGCCGATGCATCCTTCAGAATTGAAATGCTCTCTATGTCATCCGGATTTAGTCGTTCAAAATCGGACATTCCATCTCTCGCAACACCGTCAATTACAACAAGTGGTGAACCAAATCCCCTTATACTAACCATACTGTTAAATGTGCCTGGTTCAGCTGTTTGCTGACGAATTTGTACTCCGGCAACTTTTCCCTGAAGACTACTTACCACACTCGTACCTTTTGTAGTTAATATTTCTTCAGATTTAATAGAAGCAATTGCACCTGAAAGTGTCGCTTTCTTTTGCGTTCCATATCCAATAACTACTACTTCATCAACACCAATTGTTTCTTCAGAAAGGGTTATATCAATATTAGTTTTACTGGCAATAACCACTTCTTGTGTCTTCATTCCAACAAAAGAAAATGACAGAATTTTGGCATCATAAGGTACTGTAATGGTAAAATTTCCATCAATGTCGGTAACAGTACCAGTGGTAGTTCCTTTCACCACTACCGAAGCTCCAGGAACTGAAGCACCAGTCATATCGGTAATTTTTCCGGTAACTTTTTTACTTTGCTGTTGCTGAAGGTATTCAGTAACCGAGGTTGTTGTTAATACAATCTGGCGATCAATTACCTGATGTTTTACATCTGTTCCTGCAAATATTCCATCAAGGATAGTTGCAATTTTCTCATTTTTAACGTTTACCGATACTGTTCTGTCTAAATCGATTAATTTTTGGTCGAAAAGAAAATAAAATTCGCTTTTACTTTCGATCTTATTCAAGACATCTTCAACCCGCGAATCCGACATTTTTAAGGTTATTTTTGTCGTTTGCGAATATCCCGATGCAGCCAACAGACTGTTAATTCCAAGAATAAGCATAAAGATCGTAAGTCGCATAATTCGAAAAAGTTTTGTTAGAGCAGGGACATACGTACCCCCGTTTTTAAATTTTTTATACATACTTTTGTAATGTTAGTGGATTTTTGATTTTTAAACACTGCTAATTTCGACAGGAAGGCGGGCCAACGCTTTCCTGTTCTTTTTTTATTCGGTTATTCTCTACTTCATAAGCATTTATTTTATTGGTTATTAACTCATTTTTTTAACTTTCAGTAATACACTTTGTTTTGAAAAACTGCCGTCTGTCTGCTTCACCCGTTCATCAATTTTGTAGTCAAGACCCGAAGAAATTTTTAACAGACGCATTACTTCATTTAGGTTTTCGTCTTCAAATGTTGCTCTGTAACGAAAATCAGCATGTTGTGCATTTTGTATCCTGACATCAATATTATACCATCTGCCCAGTTGTCTTGCGAGATCTTCCAAAGAAGCATTTCTGAGTATCAGTTTTCCCTCCTTCCATGCCGAAAAATACTGAGCCGTAACATCTGTTTTTGTAATGGTTTGGTTTGTAATGTTATAACTGATTTGTTCGTCAGGCTTCATTATAATTGGCGTAACAATATTATTGCCTTTTAGGACTACACTTCCCCGTTCAAGCGTTATATCAATTTGATTTTCCCCATTATAAGCTGCCACATCAAAGCAGGTTCCTTTCACCTCAACGTCCAGATATTTGGTTTTTACGACAAATTTGTTGTCATCTTTGGACTTTACATCGAAAAAAGCTTGCCCTGAGAGTTGCACTTCTCTTATATGATTGAAATTTAGAGCGTATTTTATTGTTGACCCACTGTTGAGCCAGCCAAACGATCCGTCAGGGAGTGTAAATTTAATCCGTGCACCTAAAGGCGCGTTCATTTCAGCCCATCCTTCTGTTTCGATCGGTTTCTGTTTTTGGTTTGAAACTATTCCTACATAAATTAACAATGGAATTAATAGTACAGCAGCAATGCGTGCGTACCAGTTGATTATACTCAAAATTTTCGGTTGTGAATGTTTTCGGCTTGAGTTATTGATCAGATAGTTGATTTTATATAATAAATGATCGAGCTGATGTGAATCCGATTCTTCGGGTATCATTTTGTCCCATTGATCTTTAAGAACAGATTTTAATGCTTCAAGATTTGATTTTTCTACAAAGGAGTTTCCGAGATACTTCTCCTCCTCAGATGAATAACCACCCACGTAATAATCTTCAATTCTTTGTTTATCAATTCCGGACATATTTACTTACTATAACTGTTCTTTAAGATAACGGTAATATCCTTAACTTTCAGATTACCCCTATCTGAATTGAAAACATTTTATTTTTTTTTGAAATGTCAGGTTATGAATAGAAGAGAATGAAGAAAACAATAGTTGTAAGATCGTCTTTACTAAGATGTTCCCTGATAAACTTTAAAGCTTCGCCAAGTTGGTTTTCAACTGTTTTGGGACTTGTACCCAACTCATCAGCAATCTCTTTAACTGTGAATCCTTCAAACCGGCTTTTGATAAAAACTTCTTTTCTTCTTGCCGGCAATTGGTCAACAATACGGTCAATCAGATTTTTTGTAGATTGATAATCAATGTTTTGGATTGTATTAATATCCATATCGTCAATAACCTGATGCTCAAAATATTTGGTAGTCAATGCTTTCTTTAGGAAGTATTTTCTGATGATATTAAAGGCAATCGTAAAAATATAGGCTTTAAATGAGAGATCTTCTTTTAGTTCCAATCTTTTTTCCCAGATTTTCATAAAAACATCCTGAACCAGCTCCTCGGCATCAGGTTCCGACTTCATATAACCAAGTGCAAAACGGAATAACCTGTTTCCATAAAGCTGAAACAGGTTATTAAATGCCTTTATTTCTCCATTCGTTAAGGCTTTAACCAATTCTGATTCCGATGGTTTTGAAGTATTCGACAATGATTCTTACCTATAATTATTAATGTTGTAAATGTACTTTATTTTGAGATAGGGTTATTAATTACAACAGGATTTTATTATGTGTTTTCAGAATTGGAAATAGTTTGATTTACACGAAATTAAGCTGACGAATTGAATTTTGCCGGTTTGGAGTGCCTTATTTCTCGTTTCAAGCTATTTCAAGACTCTCTTTTTCAACGTCTTGGATCACCTTTCACCGGCAGTTTGGCCAATTTTTCTACCTCTACCGATGGATGGCCGAATTCAGAAACGACTTTACCCAAAATCAGGTAAACGCCGTGTCCCGCAAATGGCCAGTTTTTGAGACTTGACGGAAAGTGAACCGTCTCGAAGAATTCACCTGTATGATCCAAAAAACTGCCAAAATTCATCAACTCCCGCTTCGAAGTACTGACATATTTAATCGTTACAAGAAGCCCTACCATGCGCACTATTTTTCCCACATAAGCAGTAAGGTCGCGTGCCAGAACCTCGCCTCTAAAACTGGTTTGCAATAAATCGAACCACGACATCGTTACCGGAAAACCGAGCAACTCAATCTCATCGTAGGCCGCTTCAACCAACGACTGCTCCATATTAGGCAACTCCCAATTTTTCGAAGGCTGTTCAAATAACCGGTTTGGAACACTTTTTACACGTTTATTCAGTAACATGTGAGCCTCCCACAACAATTGCATTTTGGGTCTCGCTGTAAATCTCAGTGCCCCTAACCTGATCAACAGCACAAGTTGTTCGATTCCAATGGCAACACGACATAAAAAATCTTCCATAGACTTAAATTCACCGCCACGCACCCTTTCACGAACCAACATACCCTGAAAAGTATTTTCAAGATTTGCAACCAAATTGAATCCCAGATAAATACGATCATCATAAATCGTTGTTCCTTCCAAACTTTTATTGATACACGGAAGCTCAATACGACCACCACACCGTTGAGCCTCGTTCACATATACCCATGTTCGGTAAAACCCGCCAAAATTATTAATCACAGCCACCATAAATTCAAGCGGATAATGTGCTTTCAGATAAAGGCTCTGAAAACTTTCTACCGCGTACGAAGCTGAATGTGCTTTGGAAAAAGAGTAACCGGCAAAACTCTCAATTTGTCGCCAAACCTCCCGTGCAGTATCATCCGGACGCCCCAATGTACGGCAATTATCAAAAAAACGGTCAATAATACGCTGAAACTCAACCCTTGAACGAAACTTTCCGCTCATGGCACGCCGCAACACATCGGCATCAGCGAGGTCAAGTCCTGCAAAATGGTGACATACTTTGAGCACATCTTCCTGAAAAACCATCACTCCGTAAGTCTCTTCCAACTGCTCCTTCATTACCGGATGGAGGTAAGTAAAACTTTGCGGACGGTGAAACCGGTTTATATACTCACGCATCATCCCACTCTTGGCAACACCGGGGCGTATAATCGAACTGGCTGCTACCAGCGAGATATAGTTGTCGCAATGCAACTTCTTCAGCAAACCGCGCATGGCAGGGCTTTCGATATAAAAACATCCTATTGTCTCGCCAATTTTTAACTGGTGCTTCACCTGTGGGTCATTTTTGAATTCATTAACCCTATGAATATCAATTGTTACCCTTTTGTTTCGATTAATGATTTCGACACTGTCGTTGATGTGACCGATGCCGCGCTGGCTCAGGATATCCCATTTTTCATATCCGATGTCTTCAGCAACATACATATCCCATTGGGTAGTCGGAAAACCCTTTGGGGGAAGATCGAGTGCTGTATAACAAGTAATTGGATCTTCCGAAATCAATACGCCTCCGGCATGAATGGTACGTGAATTGGGAAAATCCTGCATCAGCGAACCCACCGAAAATATCTGCCTGTACAGTTCACTGCCCTCGGTATCGGCTGCCGGATCATCAGCCAGCATATCAATCTCGGCTTTCGGAAGTCCATAAACCTTCCCCAGTTCACGCACAATAGACTTTCCCTGAAAAGTGTTCATTGCCCCAAGCAGAGCTGTATATTTGCTGCCATATCGTTTAAAAATATATTCATGAATATCGTCACGATCGCGCCATGAGAAGTCAAGATCAAAATCGGGGGGCGAAGTCCTTTTGGGATTGAGAAAACGCTCAAAATAGAGATTGAGTTCAATAGGATCAACATCAGTAATTTTCAAACAATATGCAACAATGGAATTTGCCCCCGAACCACGTCCAACATGGTAAAACCCACGACTCATCGAATAGCGTACAATGTCCCAGGTAATAAGAAAATAGGACGAAAAACCCAGATTATCAATTATGGACAGTTCGTGATGCACCCGCTTCAACGCTTCTGAATCGTTGCCATAGCGGTATTTCCATCCATCGAGTGCCAGCTTTTCAAGCAACAGCTTATCGTCATAACGACTTCCTGTAAAAGTCTTCTTATTCTTAATGGCCACAAAATCGAACACGATGGAACAATCATCAAGTAGTTTTTTAGTCGTCTGAAGAATTTCAGGAAAATCGGCAAACGTCACAAGCATATCATCGAAAGTCCTGAAGATATCCGACTCACTGCCGGTTTGCTCAGGTGTGATTTTACTTAGCAATGTATTGTGGTCAATAGCACGAAGATGATTATGCAGGAGAAAATCGTGTTTCCCTGAGAATGTGACAGGCTGAAAAACAACCAATTTATGAAAATATTTTTTAGCTGTGATATAACGCAGCCGATTGATATCCTGTGGCTTAACACCGATAAATTCGTTGTCACGCAATTCGCTTACATCCTTCTCTCCGAAAGGGTAAATTACATAAACCTGGTTAAAACGATCGGGGACTGCCGGAAATGCCGTTTTTTTCATCAGGTGAAGAGTCAAAAATTCGTTCAACTCACGGAAACCTTCATTGTTTCTGGCAATTCCCGTGTATAGATGACGGTCGCCATTCCGAAAATCAACCCCTGCAATTGGCTTAACACTCAGTTTTTTCGCTTCTTTCACAAAATCAATAACGCCCGAAGTGTTGTTAATATCGGCCATAACGACAACGGGAAGGTGGTTTTTTACCGCCTCCTTCAACAACGTTTCGGGATTCATGGTGCCGTAACGTAAACTGTAATATGTGTGACAAGAAAATAACATAAGAAAAACAAAAAGTGAAAAAATTAACTGCCCAACTAATAATGCCCCCGTTTAATCACCAGTTTCCCCTGAGGCATCTGCGGTGAACCCATTTTCATTTCTTCGATAGTTTTGCGGGCAGATAGTCCCGAGGCACGATGAATTGCTGAAGCACCAAACCGTTTACGAATCTGATCCATACTCATATATAGATTCACCCGTTCAGAGGTATCTTCAAAAAGATCGAGTTGCTGTGTACCGCTAACAAGATGACTGAACCGCACACCAATCAGCCTGATCAACATTCGCCGCTGATAAAGCTTTCTGAAAAGCTCTTTGGCTATTGCAAGTAGCGTGTGATCGAACTGTGTGTATGGAATCCGTAGTTGCTGAGTATAAGTATCGAAATTTGAATACTTGATTTTTATTGTGACACACGAAGTCATTTTTTGTTGTTTCCGCAGTTGAAAAGCCAGCTTTTCGGTCATACCGACAATCAATTGCTCAAGAAAAAGAACATCGGTAGTATCCTGCTCAAAAGTGCGCTCTGTACTGATTGATTTTTGCTCGGAATATGGTTTAACTGGTGTATTGTCAATTCCATGCGCCTTTTTCCACATAATAATCCCATTTTCGCCAAGCACCTGCTGCATCATCTCCATAGGAATTTCAGCGAGCGTATGAATTGTTTCGATACCCATGGAACGGAGAAGATAATAAGTTTTGGCACCAACCATAGGGATTTTTCGTATCGAAAGCGGATCGAGGAACGGCTGTACAAACCGTTGCTGTACTTCCTTTTCGCCGTTTGGTTTCGCTTCGCCTGTGGCAATTTTGGAGACCGTTTTATTCACCGATAGTCCAAACGATATGGGCAGACCACTCTCCTTTATAATAGTGTGGCGCAATTCCTGAGCCCATTTCATACATCCGAAAAAACGATCCATCCCCGTAATATCAAGGTAATGCTCATCAATCGAAGCCTTTTCATAGACAGGTGCCCGCTCGGCAATAATCTGTGTAACAACATCCGAATGACGACTGTAACTCTCCATATCACCACGAATCTGAACAGCCTCGGGACAAAGTCGCCGGGCCAGTTTCATCGGCATCCCCGAACGAACACCAAACAACCGGGTTTCGTAGCTGCAACTCGACACCACACCGCGATCGGAAGTCCCTCCGATAATAACCGGTTTCCCAATAAGTTTACTGTTCTGCAGCCGTTCGACCGAGACAAAAAATGTGTCAAGATCGTAATGAACTACTGTCTTGTTCGATATCTGACTAATCTCCTGCATGACTTATCTTTATTTTAAAAAACTTTTGTATTTCAGAAAAATGAATTACTTTTGATCAATATTTAATCATTTTTTCGGTTATAATATAAGCATTTTTTTAAGGAATTGTTATGATGCAGACAAAAAATTTATATAACAACGTTTACTTTGTGGCATTTTTGATTTTTTGATTTTTTTTTTGGTTTTGTTTTTAATTTTTATAAACATAATCTATTATGTATTTTAACACGAATATTAAATTGATGCGCAAACGGCGCGGACGGACACAGGACGAAGTTGCTTTTACGCTGAATATGAAACGTCCTACACTGAGTGGTTACGAAAACGGGGTGGCGCAACCGGGTATTCAGCAACTGATTGCCTATTCGGAATATTTTGGAATTTCGATTGACACTTTGATTAAAATTGATTTATCGAAACTCCGCGAAAGCGAGTTACGCCAGTTGGAGAGTGGATTCGATGTGTTTGTTAAAGGGTCTAAATTGCGGATTCTCACCACAACTGTTGATAGTGCCAACAACGAAAATATCGAACTGGTTCCCGAAAAAGCAAAGGCCGGATACACCCGTGGTTTTGCCGACCCTGAATTTATGCGCGAACTTCCTGTATTTCAACTCCCTTTTCTTTCACACGAACGGAAATACCGTACCTTCCAGATCAGCGGCGATTCTATGATGCCAATTCCTGACAGTGCCTGGGTTACAGGCGAATTTGTTCAGGACTGGAACACAATAAAAAACGGTGAAGCCTGTGTAATTCTTACTCTTGACGAAGGGATTGTTTTTAAAATTGTAGAAAACCGTATCGAAAAAGAAGGAAAAATCGGTCTTATATCTCTGAATCACAATTATAAACCCTACGAACTCGCAGTTGATGAGATACGCGAGATATGGCGGTTTATCCATTATATCAGCGAAGAGTTGCCTTCGGGCGAAGTTTCGTCTTCCGATATTGCCAACACGCTGAACCAACTAAAACAAGATGTGGCACTGATTAAAGACAAAATAATTACAACATAGAAAATATAAAAAGGCAAAATGAACTGATGTTGAAATCTGATGCCAACAACCCAAAAATTGATATTTCCGGATCGTTGGAATTTTCTCTGCATCAATTTATAGGGCTACCTCCTTATAATGGGGTGCATTGAGTGTTCGTTGGTAACCATAATCCCAATGACTGTCTTGTAAAACTTTTTGCACATTGATTTCAAATATCTTACGAATAATTATACGTGTTATATCCGGATAGTTAACCTTTACTTTCTCATCTGAATCAAGCCATTGACCAATCGTTTCGAACTGCTTTTTCTTAAGATTTTTAATCACAGGTACCCCCATAAGTTCCAATGCAGCAGCATTACACTGTTGTTCAAACTGACCTTTCATCGGAATAACCATCAATTTTTTATTTAAAAATAACGCTTCAGCAGGCGTTTCAAAACCAGCTCCACATAAAACACCTTTCGATTTGGCCATATCTGCAACAAACTCATCATTGGTTATGGGCTTTACAATTATATTATCCAACTCATAAGCAAGTTTAGCGTGCTTTGAAAAGACATGCCAATTAGCATTATCAAAATATGAAAGTTTTTTGGTAAGACGCTTGTCATCAAAAGCAGGCAAATATACCGTATAATAATCAAGTTCGTCTATCATGCATTCTCTCACTTGTTTACGGATTACAGGTGTATATATATTATTATCGTAAGACTGAAAATGAAAACCTATTTGCATCATAGTCGGAGCGTAGTTTCGCAACACAAAACGGCCAAAATGACTCTGTTCTTCGGGAAAAGGAACTTTTTTATTCAGAAGGGATACCTGATGGCTTAAACTAATGCACGGGACTTTTTTCTTTTGACAAGCCCAAGCTGAAACAGGTTCAAAATCATTGATTACAAAATCGTAATCTTCGACAGGTAGTTGAGCAATTTCGCGATGCAATGTTGGCAAACTGGCATTCATCGTGGTATTCCACAGGTCGATACCTCCATTTTTACCAAATACAAAACTTAATCCCTTAAACCGGTATTTCACCGGAACATCAAGTTCAACATCACATTGCGTACCACTAATTAGGATATCGCATTGGCAGTAATCCTGAAGATATGGGATAATTTCGCGGGCGCGGCTGATGTGTCCGTTGCCTGTGCCCTGAATGGCATATAATACTTTCATATTCTGAAAATTATTTTTAGTTACTGAACTCAAAAAGCATGTTTTTAAACAACACTTTAACTTCGGTATCAACCATGGCTTCATAATCAGCTGCTACAACCCCCGTTTGCTCCACGAAGTCTTTCCGGTAGTTAAAGATCCGCCATTCCCCCAGATTATACTCGAGCGATGTTAGATTTTCGATCCAGTCGCCTGAATTAAGGTAGTTTACAGTTTTATCTTCAACTTTTATTGGTCTCATTTCGGGATAATGAATATGTCCGCAAACAATCGTATCAATCCCTTTTCTCGCTGCAATAATCGCTGCTGTATCTTCGAATGCATTAACATATTTGACCGCACCTTTCACCGATTCTTTTATCTTTTTTGAGAAGGAGACCGGCTCGAATTTGAATAACCGGCCCATCCAATTTATTTTGGTGTTTACCCAAATCAAAGAATCGTATCCAATTGCACCCAATTTTGACAACCATTTAGAATATTGCATTACGACATCGAAAACATCCCCATGAAAGAACCATACTACCTTGCCGTTAAGTTCAAGTTTCAGGTCGTTAAGGATACGCAGACGTCCAATCTTCATTCCGGTGAACTTACGGAACATCTCATCATGGTTACCAGTAATGTAGTAAACCATACATCTGTCGGAAGCCAATCCCATCAGGTGCTTAATCACTTTTAGATGAGCTTTAGGAAAATATCGTTTTCTAAATTGCCATATATCAATGATATCACCATTCAAAATAAGGGTTTTCGGACGGATACTTTTCAAATATTCCAATAATTCTCCGGCTTGACATCCCGATGTTCCAAGGTGAATATCAGAAATTACTACCAACTCCACATTGCGCTTATTGTCCATTTGATCATGAATTTTATTTTTCACGAAAAAACAGAAAACTAATTACGGATTAGTTACAAAACGATTAAAAAAAGATTACTATACTGATGGTTAATATGGTATTTTATGATTGTCTTCTTATTTTAAGAACTCGCGAAACCATAATCCTGAATCTTTCACAGTGCGCACCTGAGTTTTAAAATCATTGTAAACCAATCCGAATCTTGGACGAAAACCTTCATTCCACTCGAAATTGTCGATAAATGTCCATACAAAATATCCCTTTACATTAGCTCCTTCTTGTTGTGCTTTAAGAATATTTTTAAGATATCGCTCAAAAAAACTAATCCGTTGCTGATCGTGAACCCTTCCATCAATAAGTTGATCAGGGAAGGCTGCACCATTTTCGGTAACAATAATCTCTTTTATAGGATATTTAGCAAACTGCATAATAATATGGTAGATACCTTCAGGATTCACTTCCCACCCCATTTCGGTTATTTCAGCCTGATTTTCGGGTTTAACGCGATTAGCCCAGATAAATGGAATCAGTGAAGGTTTGCTGATCACCCTAAAATAGTTTTGGATTCCAATAAAATCAAAATCAAATTTCAATTTTTCAGTATCTTCCTGCAAGACAAATTTTTCTATTTTCCTCAGAAAAGGAAGTTCCTTATAAGGATACCCCATACCTAATGAAGGTTCAATAAATAACCGGTTTAACATTACATCAATCCGACTGGCAGCCCGCTGGTGGCTTTCAAAAGGCTTATAAGGTTTCGTAAAAGAACACGAAAAGGTTGTCCCGATGTGGCTATTCTTTACATTATTGCGAATAATTCTTCCTCCTTCAGCCTGACACAGACAAGCATGGTGAACAGATGAAAGAAACTTATTGATGCTGCTTTGCATAGGGGCATGCATCCCCGAAAGATAGCCCAGGGTGGTAAAACCTGCCGGTTCGTTCAGAACCATCCAATGTTTTATCCTATCGCCAAACCTTCGGGTGCAAAGATCGCTGTACTCCGAAAACCAATCTACGATATCGCGATTGGTCCATCCTCCACGGTCATCTAATTTTTGAGGCAAATCCCAGTGATAAAGCATTGCCCAGGGCTCAATCCCAAGTTCAAGACAATTATCGATCATCCTGTTATAAAAATCAACTCCCTTTTCATTAACTTTTCCGATTCCTTCGGGCAGAATTCTCGGCCATGAAAATGAGAACCTGAAATTTCTAAAGTTCAGACTATTTAATAGTTTCAAATCACTTTTGGAACGGTTATAAAAATTAATAGCCTCATTACCTGTGGATTTATCTTTCACATGTCCTGTTTTATTGGTAAACCGATCCCACACCGATTCACCTTTCCCGTCAACATTCCATGCCCCTTCAATCTGATATGCTGATGTTGCCACACCCCAATAGAAATCATCACCAAAATCTGCCTTAGTAAAATCAGAATCGATAAAACTTTTATCAAAAATCGGTTTTACCCGCCACATTGATGAGAGTACTGCCAAATATTTTAAAAATTCGAGACGAACCATTACCTACTTTATTTAAATATTTCGGTCGTCAAATATATTACGTTGACCTATTAGGTCACAAAGATAATCAGATACAAAGAATTAAATCAATAATTCGTTTATTGCAAATATACGGGTCTAAATATCTGTTTAAAAAACATGTAACAAATTAGTAACCGAAAAATAGCCATCCTGTAACACAAGAACAACACTTTTGCAACGTTAAAAATTCTATAAATTCATTTAAAAAAGATTTACGTATGATTAGAAAATTCACAAATCAAATTGGAAGAGAACGTTATTCTGCATTAAGAATAGGTTTCTTCTCTTTACTAGTACTTCTGGCATTCAGTTGTAAAAAAGACTCCACCGTTGATAACCCGTTATCATCTGTTATTCAGTTTGTTTATAGCTCTGATGCTCATTTTGGTGTCACGAGAGCCACTTTTCAGGGTGGTATCAACATCAATTCCAGCGTTGTAAATGCAAAAATGGTTGAAAAAATCAATTCACTACCTTCCTTAATCATTCCTGCTGATAATGGAGTAAATGCAGGAAAATTAGTAGGCGGTATTGATTACTTTATCAACACAGGTGACTTTTCAAACCGTGAAGAAAGTTCATCATCAATTCAAAGTGCTTCAATCTCTTGGGGGCAATTTACCACAACCTACCTTAACGGACTCACGCTCAAAAATAGTAATAATGTAAAAACACCAGTTTTACTTGCTACAGGAAACCATGATGTATCAAATGCAATTGGTTACTACAAAACGATGTTGCCTTTAACCGATAATGGTTCATTGGTTGGTTCGTACAATTATATGTTTCCTTCATCTCAAAAGACAACCACCACGTATGATTACGCAACCAATAAAATCCATTATTCAAAGGATATTTCAGGTGTCCATCTTCTATTTGTCAATATGTGGCCCGATGAGACAGAGCGCACCTGGATGGCAACTGATTTGAGTGGTGTAAGCACTTCGACACCTGTTATTCTGTTTGCCCACGACCAGCCTAATGTTGAAACCAAGCATTTTACTAACCCAAATGGAACCGGGACAATCAATTCAACCGACAAATTTGAGAACCTGATTCCTGAAGTTTTTAAAGATGGTACTAAAACTATCAATGACCCAAGTACTTTGGAACAACGCTCTTTTGTTGCCTTTTTAAAAGCACATACTAATATCAAAGCATATTTTCATGGAAACGACAATGAGAATAAATACTACGATTATAAAGGTCCTGACAGCGATGTGACCCTGAAAACCTTTCAGGTGGATTCACCAATGAAAGGAAATATTTCTGGTACAGATGAGACAAAATTGTCATTCCAATTGATTTCCATCGACACAAAGGCAAAAACTATGACAGTTCGTGAGTGTCTCTGGAATTCTGTTCCTTCTAATCCATTAACTCCAATTGTGTGGGGTGCAACCACTACGATTTCGATGTAGTCTAAACTTTTCAGTGCCATAATCCAACTTGAAGATTACATTATTATTTGGATTATACCTGTAACCGGGTGACAGTTGAAGTCACTCGGTTACTTATAATTCATTATAAATTAATTACTTAGAACTGATAGATTTATAATTGATTGATGTAATTGCCATGCATGATTCTGGCAAAAAACCAAATTCTTTATATTTTTCAGTTAACTCAGAGAGTAACTGTCTGATAAACAATTCTATTTTTCTTTTATCTTCTAAAGACAAAATAGAATTAATTTATTTTTTATGCGTTAAAAGATTAACTTGCACTACTTTTGTTACTCAAAAAATTAATTAAATAATACAGTTATGGATCAGAAAAACATCACACAAGGTATTGAATCATCATTGTTTATCCAAAAACATTCAGCCTTAATACGTATTTGGCATTGGACGACTTTTTTGGTTTTGTCAGCATCGCTGATTACTGTTTTAATAAATTCAACCATACTGAATCCAAGGGACAATATTGGATTGGTTCAAAATCAGTTGAAAGGAAAAGGAGTTACTGTTTCCGAAGAACAGGCATTCGCTGTGTCGCATGAATATGAAGACAAAATGTGGAATGTGCATAAATTACTTGGTTTCGGACTTGCTTTTTTACTATTATCGAGGGTCTTGATTGAACTATTGCAACCTGATGAAGAAAAAATACGCACCCGAATAAAAAATGCGATGGGTCGGTTTAAACTGAACGATGAAAATAAAGCCAAATACAGGCACTTCCTAAATGTGAAAAGGTTGTACCTATTGTTCTATTTAATATTGCTGTTAATGGCACTTACCGGGCTCGGGCTGGCTTTTGGTCGTGAGTTAGGTTTCAATCGTCAATTGCACAATACGTTGAAAACTATTCACAGCGTATTGCAGTATTTTATGTATGCATTTGTATTGATTCATTTGGTTGGTGTATTTTTTGCCGAAAACTCGAAAGATAGAGGAATAGTCTCCGGGATGATCAATGGTAATTACTCTATAAAATAATATCAAACCATGAATTACAGATATAAAATTCATTTTTTAGAGTATTCCATTTCCTTGATAATGATTTGTATTATTTCTTCAACTTCAGCATTTGCCCAGAAATCGCGTAAAACAAATACAGACCAGATTCAACGGAAATGGCTTGATATTGCTTATGCAACAACATCACAGGCTCAAAAGCTTGATGTTTATTTGCCTGATAATGGAAACGAACCTTTCCCTGTAATACTTTCGATACACGGAGGAGCTTTTAAATTCGGAGATAAGGGTGATAATCAATTGAATCCGATGCTTGAAGGACTAAAGCGAGGCTATGCGGTTGTTTCAATAAATTATCGGTTAAGTCAGGAGGCCATATTTCCGGCACAGATTTATGATGTAAAGGCTGCGGTTCGGTGGATCAGGGCAAATGCAAAACAATATAAACTCAATCCCGATAAAATTGCTGCCTGGGGAGGATCAGCGGGTGGAACCCTTGCAGCTTTAGTTGGAACTTCCGGGGATGTGAAAGAATTGGAAGACTTATCATTAGGTAATCCAACTCAATCAAGCCGTGTGCAGGTCGTTATTGATTGGTTTGGTCCAACTGATTTTCTTAAAATGGACGAACAATTGAAAGAAAGTAAGGTGAAAAATCCTCAAATACACTCTATTCCCGATTCACCGGAGTCTGAACTTATCGGAAAAAATCTGGTAGATGCTTCAGAGTTAGTTAAAGCAGTTAACCCGGAATCTTATATCACCACTGACGATCCGCCATTTTTAATTCAACACGGACTTATTGATCATCTGGTTCCTTATCAAGGATCTGTAAATCTTGCATCAAAGCTCAGCTCCGTTATAGGAAAGCAGAATGTAACTCTCGAATTATTTGAGAACAATGATCATGGAGGACCTGCATTTACGACAGAACAGAATATAAATAAGGTATTTGCATTTCTTGATAATTATCTAAAACATTAAAGTAAGAGCTAATAACAGTTTAAAATATTTGTCTTCAACAAAATTTCATATTTCGGTGATTTTACCGATAAATGGTATTTATGGGTATTAGAACCCATAGATTTATAATTGGTTGATATAATCGCCATGCACGATTCTGCCAAAAAATCCAAATTCTTTATACTTTTCAGTTAATTCAGAAAGTAACTGCCTGATAAACAATTCTATTTTTCTTTTATCTTTTAAAGACAACGAAGTATATGAAATGATTTCAGCTGAAATAGTTGAGCTGTTCATATTGATAATATTTTATTGGCTAAATATACCGATAAAATCACTTTATTGGTATATTTACCGATAAATACACTTTATTGGCATTGGTGTCTATTAAAAAATGTTAAAAAAAATTGAAGTCCAGATGCATTTGGGAATTGTTATCATCATAAGCTTTATTTTCAACAGAAGCCAAGAGCTCCTGAATGGGATCCTTGACCAGCAAGGAGTTGCCAAGGATAC
>CAILKW010000158.1 GCA_903834845.1 uncultured Bacteroidia bacterium
ATTGAATAAAAATTCTTATAGCAGCAGCAGCCAATAGAGTGCCAAGCGTAATCCAGGCAAAAAGTTCGTGCGTCTCGCGTATTTCGCCTGCAGCACCAGCCATTTCAGAGGTAAAAATAGTTCCTGTTAACCAGGCTGCGACTGCTGCAAGGGTACCGAATATTAAAAGATAAAATCCAATTTTGGATAAACATACCTCCTTCTTAAAATAGAGTCCGGCAAGCTCCGCCATAAAACCAAAAACAACTAATGCTATCGGGAAATGTACCAGCATAGGATGAAAGTGAGTTGTTGACATCATGATTTACATTTTTAAGTGATTCAATAGCAAAATTAATGAAAAGAAATCAAAAATCAAATACCTCCGAAAACTATTTTTTTCTCAGAATAACCCTATTTTCAATGAAACTGAGCAGTTGACTCCGGTAAGCTCTTTTGCAGGTAAGCTGCGAAATTTCACATCACTGACAAATCTGTAACCTGCTGCAAAATTAAGTTTCACGTACTTGTGCATATTAATTTCGAGAGCTACTCCCGGCTCAACGTAAGCAAATGAAGCATCATTATCTGATAAAGTGAATCCTCGGTCTCCATAAGCATCTTTCTTATCCATTTCTATATGACTTGCTCCTACCTCAAGCGGAAAATTAATGTGAATAGCCTTCTGTGGCATTATCGAATATTCACATTTTACGCCGTACCATCGTTGATCAAGGTAGAGTGTATTATCAGTCTCACCTGTGGGGGTATTTTCATTCACAATAAATTTATAAACTGCACCAATATAAATGTTTCTATTTAAAACAACACCAATGCCAACACCCGGTACAATTGCTGTAAAACCGGCAATTTGGCCAACCTGACACGAAGGACTTATATAATAACCCAAATGAGGCATTCCATTACCAAAAAGTGTTTTTGCCTCCTCATCATTCTGCGCTGTTGTATTTAACGCAAAGATTACCAAAAGGATCAATAATTTTGTTTTCATACTTCATATTTTTAAATTTTACAATAAATTTGCTTTGCTATAATAGGTGGTATGGAGATATCTCCTGGCCGAAGCACCACCCACCTCTCCAAGCTGCTTTCTGTAAACTGCTATTACTTCCGGATTTTCGTGACTGAAGCGAGTGACTGCCTGTGCATCAGCCTTATTCAATGCACTAATGCGCTTTTCTATTGTTCCGCTACCTGAAGGTTGACCCGCGCCTCCAACACATCCTCCTTTGCAGGCCATTACTTCAATGAAATGGTAATTGCATGTACCGTTTTTCACCTGATCAAGCAGCATTTTTGCATTTCTCATTTCATAACATACTGCAATATTAAGAGTAATTGTTCCAATAGTTACTTTTGCCTCCTTTAAACCCGTAAGGCCTTGTATCTGTTGAAGATCCAATAAGTTGGAAGGAGGATTTGTACCAATAATGTTAAAATAGGCAGTACGGATTGCTGCTCTTGTTACGCCACCCGTATTTCCAAAAATTATACCTCCACCCGATGCAGCACCCATAAAGGAATCGAAATTACCTCTTTGAGCTGTAAGTTTGATGTTACGCCGTTTAAGCATCAGTGCTAATTCATGCGTAGTTATGACAATATCAGTGCTTCGTAATCCATCGGTTGTAAGCTCTTCGCGCGTTATCTCATATTTTTTAGCAGTGCATGGAGCAATTGCCACATGAATAATATTGCTTGGATTGATGCCCTTCTTTTTTGCAAAATAGGTTTTAACCATTGCCCCCTGCATACCAATAGGACTTCTAACTGTTGACAGGTGATTAAGAAGGGAAGGATAATAAATCTCAACATACTTGACCCAAGCCGGACAACAACTTGTAAATTGAGGAATATCAATTTTTTCCAATATCCGTTTCTGAAGTTCGTTGGCCTCTTCCATAATGGTCAGATCGGCACTGAAATTGGTGTCTAATACATGGTCGAATCCAATGGCACGGCAAGCCCCAACCAAGTTTTCCTCAAGGAAAGAACCTGAAGAAATATCAAAATAGTCGCCAATACCAACACGAACTGAAGGTGAAATAGAGGCAATTACAATTTTTGATGGGTTATCAATAGCGTTAAGTACATCCTGCCAGTGGTACTTTTCGGTCATTGCACCTTCTTCGCACTTTATGATGCAGGTACCGCAATGGATGCAAACATGCTTTGTCGGGCTGGCTTGATAAGTTCCAAACACTTTTTGCTGTTCTGCACATGCCTCAACACAATCGCCACACTTTTCACATTTATCGGGCCACCTGACGATTGCCGGATTTTCGTTTTGAATGGGAAGATATTTTAGCTTTCCACTAATTGATTCCCCCGTAGCAGCATCAATATAGTCTTCTGAAAATTCCTCGGAACAACTGGCAAATACGTGCGAACCCAAAATGAGAGATGTATTGCAAAGCAGAAATTTCGCAAGAAACTTCCGCCTGTTTACTTTGTCCATATCTTTCATTATTAATTATTTGGAGATAACTTGTGTTTATGATTACTACTTTGCACCTTTCCAGATGGAATTTATGATACCTTGAATCCCATTTTCGCCAACATAGCCAAACAGTTTAAATATTAAGGGAATTATTAATATGGCTGCAACTACTAAAACAATTAATATTACTACTACCCCAATAATTAAAAGGGTTTTTAATTGCGGATTGTCACGCAGCTTATCCAATATTTGTTGCTTAATATCAAACGACTGATTATAAGATTGTGATGTTGGAAAATCATCATCCTGCCTAAAACGATCATCTTGTCTGTATCTGTCATCTTGCCTGTAACGATCATCCTGCCTGTATCTGTCGTCTTGTCTGTATCTGTTGTCATAACCACGTCTGTCGCGGTCGTTATCTTGTTCAAATATATTGTCAAATCTCATGATAATTGTTTTTTAGTTACCAAAATGGTATAAAGTTTTTTACGTACTACTAATAAGTGGATAAGGATTGCGCCGAAAAACGCAAAACCACTGATAGGATGGAATTCTTCCATTTCGAATTCTCCTAAATCTAAATCTATAAATACAGCAGCAATAATCTGAACAAAGAAGGTAATTAACAATAATAATATGCTGAAGTATCTAATGAATTTGGACCAAATTCTTTTAATACTCATGTATTCAATAGTGGATATTACAAAGTCTCATTCTCTTCAGTTAGAGTATGACTTAAATCCTGTGGTTCGGCATGTATATATATTTCACTTCGGGAAATCAGTGCTTTTAGTGTATTTTCAATTTTATCACACAATTCATGCACTTGCCGCAGACTTAAATCGGGGTCTAAATGAATGTTAAATTTAATAAAAGTATCTGCGCCACCTGTTCTTACTTTTAAACTGTGGTATTTCTTTACCTCTGAAAAGGTTGCTAATATTTGCTCTACAATGTTGATTGTATTCTGCGGTGCTGTATCGAGCAATACATCTATTGATCTTTTGCCAAGTTGATACGACACAAATAAAACAATTATGGCAACACCCAGAGCTGCAACCGAGTCGGCAAAGTAGAACCCGAAATTAGCACAAATAAGGCCAAACAGGACAACTGCCGAACTCCATATATCAGTTGAAAAGTGAAGAGCATCCGCTTCAAGTGCCTGGCTGTTATGTTTTTTAGCAGCTTTAGACAGCATCCGCGAACGATTAATGTCAATGATTATTGAACTTATGACTACTATATAACTCCAGATATTAACCTCAATATGAGTTTTTCCTAAGACGAGCCGACTGACAGCTTCGTATATGATCCAGGCGCAGGTAATCAGTAAAAGAATAGTTTCAACTAAAGCTGAGAGATTTTCGATCTTCCCATGTCCATAATTATGGTTTCTGTCAGCGGGTTTGTCGGATATACTGACTGAAATGTAAGTAATTACAGCCGCCACAAGGTCAAGGCCGGAATGTAATGCTTCAGACAAAATACCCAAACTACCGGTTAATAATCCAATTATAAGCTTTGAACCTGTTAAAACAATAGCTGCGAAAACAGAAATTAAAGCCACTCTTTTTTTCTCTTTAATCATTGCAAATAAATCTTACAAATAAGAAACGTGCAGAATGTCTGCTTAAAATATGAATTAAATACGATGAATTAAGCAAATTTCGGCGGTTGCCAAATTGCACTGTTATACCGGCTTTCGAAATCAACGATTAAAGTGGGTACTAAATCATTGCAGATGGAAATGGAGGTTGATTTTACCTCTGATTCATTGATAAAAACATCATCAAAGCAAATTGGTACGGAATGATCAGCATTGCCGGAAAAGTCGGAACATTCCGGTGGAATACTTAAATGATGTTGCGAAAAACCATTACCCAAGAAATTATAATCAGCCATAAGTATTGTCAGGCTGAAAGTTAATAACAGAAGGCATATATATTTTAAAGCGTTTTTCATGCCGGCAAAGGTAACAAATATATTCGGTTTAGTTTTGAAAATAACATTTTTCAAAACAACAACAAATCAATATGGTATTTTTAATATTTTTCAGCTTCACCGACAATTAAAGCTGAAAAACCAATTGAAAACAATGATAGTTAGGATTTGGCAAAATCATTTTTCAGCACCAAATAAGGTCAATTGTTCTACCAATTCGTCTTTTTTGATTAATTTGTCCTGCCCCACGGATAATGCTTCAATTTGATTTTGAGAATGGTTTTTATATGTTGATATAATATTTTCCTGTGTTCTTCCGGGGTTTAAAGTTCTGGCGTTTTTGCCACGAACACCAAATAAAACCATCTCAGTAACATTTCTAAAATTGGTTTTTTTGTAACAATGGTTAAGTATTAGCTGAATTACTGCCTTTTGTCATTTTTTCGCTAAAATAGCATTACTATTGGTTAAAAAATGTGAAGTAGTGTTTTAAAAGGTGTCCTACATTTGCATTTCGTTATCAACAACTAAAGAAAGTCAGTTCAAATAAATCATTTAAAATAATTGCCTATGACAAATAAAAATAATCGAAGTTATAGAATAAAATCATCAAGGGCTTATTTAGCCATATTAGTTTGATAATTAGGATTAAATCGGAATTTGGTTTAATATTTTTTAAATCTTTTAATTAGTTATAAATTATGAATAAATACCACTGTTTTCAAAAACTAAATTTGTGTAAAACTTGCAGGAAAAAAAACTTAAGAATTACGAAACTGACAAACCTGTTTATTTTGTTGTTGACAATTAATCTGTTCGGGAGCATTGCATATTCGAAAAATTCAACTTTACCTGAAGGGGCTTATTCTGAGGCTCAACAGACTAAAGTATCAGGAACTATTACTGATGCGAATACCGGCGAGTTTCTGCCGGGTGTCAACATTGTTGTTGAAGGGACTTCGATCGGAACAATTTCCGATATAAACGGAAAATACTCAATCAACACTTCACAAAGTAATCCTGTCCTGGCATTTTCATTTATTGGGTATATTACCCAAAAAATAAGTATTGGCAATCAGTCAATTATCAATATTAAATTAGTGCCAGAAATAAAAAATATTGATGACGTTGTAGTAGTAGGTTACGGCAAAACTAAGAAAAAAGACATTACCGGTTCTGTATCTTCGGTTTCAGCATCCGAAATGAACAAAGGTGTGTATTCAAGTCCTGCGCAAATGTTACAAGGTAAAGTTCCCGGACTAAGCATGACCCGCAGTGGTGACCCTATTGAAAGTCCTTCGATAACTTTGCGCGGACCTTCAACCCTTCGTTCAGGAGCTGCAATGGAACCATTTTATGTTATAGACGGTGTACCTGGAGCCTCAATTGATGCAGTTGCCCAAGATGATATTGTAAACATAGACATTTTAAGAGACGCTTCTTCAACTGCAATATATGGCTCACGGGCAGCCAATGGCGTTATAATTGTTACCACAAGACGTGCTAAAACCGGTCAGTCTTATGTAACCTACAGCGGATATGCAGCAGTTGAAAATGTGTCTAACCGCATTGAGGTGCTTTCTGCCGCTGAATTACGGACATACCTTAAAACCGTTAACAAAGTTCCTTTCGATGATAATGGAGCGAGCACAAACTGGCAGGATGAGGTAACCCGAACGGGAGTATCTCAAAATCATAATTTGTCGTTTGGCGGAAGCTCTGAAAAAACGACTTATGGGGCAAGTATAAACTATATGGAAAACCAGGGTATTATCAAAAAAAGTTCACTCGACAGGTTGAATTTCAGGATGAGCATTGAACAAAAAGCTTTTAATGACAAGGTGACGGTAGGGTTAAACCTGACAAATGCAGTAACAAACCAGTCAGCTATATTACCCGATGTTCTTGGCAATATGCTGAAATATCTTCCAACTGTTGGTATTTATAAAGCCGATGGTACGTA
Source organism: uncultured Bacteroidia bacterium (assembly GCA_903834845.1). GTDB lineage: Bacteria > Bacteroidota > Bacteroidia > Bacteroidales > Prolixibacteraceae > JAAFHB01. Next base: position 6,351 of record CAILKW010000158.1, read on the forward strand.
TTTTCAAAATACTCAGAATAGTAATTACCACAATCCTGTTGCATTACTCGATAACGAGATAGACAATCGGAAAATTAAGTATCAATTGGCAAATGCTACCTTGAAAGTAAACATATTACCAGGATTAACCTACGATGCAAATGTTTCTCTTAATAATAATGAGATACAAAGAAACCAGTATTCAAAACAGGCATCAACTATTCGTTTTGGTGCAAACGGTTATGCAATACGCTCTTCATATACAAATAAAAGCACCCTAATGGAGAATTACCTCACTTATGAGAAAATTATTGACAAGCACAGTTTTAAGTTACTCGGAGGCTATTCATGGCAGGAAGATAAGTTGAATGAAGGATTTCAGGCAGCAAACAGTGGTTTTATTTCAGATGATCTTTTATACAATAACATGTCGCTCGGAAGTACTCCCGAAAAAGTGACTAACGCAGATAAATTTGGTACTGCTACCGTTCAAACAGTTCGGGTAATATCCATGTATTCACGACTGAATTATCAATTTGATAATAAGTATTTGTTACAAGCGACTTTACGCCGCGATGGTTCTTCGGCATTTGGTACTAATAATCGTTGGGCAACCTTTCCTTCAGTTTCTGTAGGATGGAAAGTTATTAACGAGTCTTTTATGAAAGATCAGAAAATTCTAAGCGATCTGAAAGTAAAAGTCAGTTATGGTATTAGCGGTAACTCTCTTGGCTTCGACCCAATGATTTCGAGGTTGAAATACGGAATGACTGGCGTGACATATATTAACGGTGTTCAACTTCAGGCAGTTGGCGTGACACAAAATGAAAATCCCGATTTGAAATGGGAGTCAACAGCCATGACGAATATTGGCATTGATTTTGGAATACTTAGCGATCGTATTACAGGTACCATTGAAGTTTACAACAAACAAACAAGCGATCTGATTTGGTCATATCCTGTTCCGACAACTAAATATTTGTATCCCTACCTTACTGCAAACGTAGGCAAAGTCAGCAATAAAGGTATTGAATTTCAAATTAATGCAACTCCTGTGAATGTTTCGGGTTTCAGATGGACAACATCATTTAATGTTTCGAGCAATGTAAATAAGATTGTTTCTCTTTCGAATGATCAATTTCCTACTTTTACCAGAATTGAAACTGCCGGTATCGGAGGTAAAGGGCAGTCAGGCAACCCTTCACAGGTTATCAAAGAAGGCGAACCTATCGGAACCTTCTTTCTGCGCAGATATGCCGGAAGAAATTCCAAAGGAGTATCAATGTTCTATAAAGCTAATGGCGATACATCAAAAGTTGTTACAGTTGCTGACTTCGCGCAGGTAGGTTCTGCACAACCAAAACTATTGTTTGGCTGGAATAACTCTTTCACTTATAAGAATTTTGACTTTGGCTTCTTTTTAAGAGGAGTTGCAGGAAATAAAATATTGAATGCCACTCTTGCTGCTTTAAATGATGTAAACAATGCCTCGAACAACAATATTCCAAAATTTTCGCTTGGTGAACCCGCTACTGATGTCAATTCATTTTATCAATCAGATCGTTACCTCGAAAGCGGATCATACATAAGGCTTGATAATGCTACTCTGGGATATACTTTTAAAACCGATAATTTGAAAGTAAAGAGCGCGAGGCTTTACATTACTGCAAACAATCTGTTTGTTATCACTTCATACAGGGGTATCGATCCTGAAATTTCACTTGGCGGAATTACTCCTGGTATAGATAACAATAATTTCTATCCTAAAACACGTTCATTCATGGTTGGTGTGAATGTTAGTTTTTAATCTGAAATATTTACTCAAATAAAATATTTACACATGAAAATAAATATCTTAAATATCAAAAAAGCAGGTTTAATGGTTTTATTAACAGGTTGGATGCTGACTTCCTGTACGGATCTTAACACAGTGATTCAATCTGAATTAACACCTGAGAATTTTCCAACCAAGCCAGAGCATTTTGAAGCTGCAAAAGGGATTATTTATACAATTTTGCCTGCAAACTATGCGATTGATTACTGGAGATTACAGTCGCTTTCAACAGATGAAGCTTTGATACCTGCACGTGCCGGAAACTGGGACGATGGTGGTCAATATCGTGAGCTTCATAAACATACTTGGACACCAGATAATGCTATTGTAAAAACAATCTGGGATTACGGATTTAATGGTGTTGTTGCCTGTAACCGCGTTATGGGTATGTTCGATAAGGTTCCTGAAGGCACTCTTAAAAGTCAGCAATTTGCCGAAATCAGGATGATGCGTGCATTCTTTTATTTTTTACTGTTAGATAATTATGGGAATGTACCTATTCTTAAGAAATTCGGAGATGATACACCTACCTCCCCCCGAGCTGATGTTTTCGCTTTTATTGAGAGCGAAATAAAGGAAATACTGCCATTTCTGCCAAGAAAAAAGGATGCAACAACTTATGGACGCCCAACATGCTGGATGGCTCATGCCCTACTCGCAAAAATGTACCTGAATGCTCAGATTTATAAGGGTGCTGCCATGTATAATGAAGCAGTAGTTCGATGTGATTCTGTCATCAAATCAGGATTATTCAGCTTGGACAGTGATTATAAAAGCATGTTTTTACCTACAAACGGGCCACTGGTTAAAGAGTTTATCTTTGCTGTTGTTTACGATGCCTTTAAGATTACGGGCAATTCGTTTACACGATATGACCTTACGCCTGAATTGAAAGATAAGTACTTATTGGGATCTAAGTCACCAAGTAATTGCATGAAAACCCTGCCTGAGTATTTCGATAAATTTAACCTTATCGGAGATGTAAGGAATACTACATGGCTCGTTGGCAAACAATTCAATACAAACGGTACTCCAATTACAGTAAAAACGACTTATAAAGGTTTGAATGAAACCTACACAGGTCCTTATGGGGCAAGGGATACAATATGGCAACTGGAGCTGACAAAAGAAGTTTGGTTAAGAGGTGACCCAAATAAAATGGATACCGGGAACGATTATTTGTCCCAATATATGGGTGCCCGCTCAATTAAATTCTATCCAGACCCAAATTGGGATCCAAATACCCGCAGCGATAACAACGATTTTCCTGTTTATCGTTATGCCGATATTTTGATGATGAAAGCTGAAGCCATTCTAAGGGGAGCCTCAGCAACTAATGGAGATACACCTTTGACATTGGTAAATAGTATTCGTTCGAGAGCAAAAGCACCATTGTTTGCAGTAAATCCAACCCTCGATGAATTATTAGATGAACGTGTTCGGGAATTTGCATGGGAAGCGTGGAGAAGAAACGATCTTATCCGTTTTGGAAAATACAGTGCCACGTGGTTATTTAAAGATGCTGTAAGTGCCAAATTCAGAGAACTTTTCCCTGTTCCTGCCGATCAGATAAAGTTAAATCCAAAACTTGTTCAAAATACCGGTTATTAATCCGATAAAAATCAAATAATCAGTCAATTGAAACATACTTCAGTTGGCTGATTTTTTTTGAAAGAAATAATGATATTTTAGCCATATTTTACACTTGCCTGAATTAATTATACCAATATATGAAGCCATTCTATCAAAAACTTGCTGCATCACCCACAGAATCAGTGATTTTCTTTGATGAAGAAATTCCGCATTTTTCGGTGCCATGGCATTTTCATCCCGAAATAGAAATACTTTTTGTTGTTAAAAGCTCCGGTACGAGTTATGTTGGTGACGGCATACACCGTTTTACCGAAGGTGAAATTGGTATTATTGGGGAAAATGTGCCTCATTGGTGGAAAAGTGATACCAAGTATTTTGATGGGAAAGATACAACCGGAATCAAAGCACTGATTATACAATTTAAAAAAGAGATTTTTGATACTAATTTCATC
>CAILKW010000159.1 GCA_903834845.1 uncultured Bacteroidia bacterium
ATAAACTTGGGGAAATCAATTCGTTTAGGGTTGCCAACGGATGACACAAAATTAAAAACTAATGGAATATATAAAATAAGCAGAAACCCTATGTATGTAGGTTTCGATTTAATTACAATTGCTTCTATAGTTTTCACTTTAAATTGGTTAGTTATAATTTTAGGAATTTACAGTTTAATTACCTATCATTTGATAATAAAGGGAGAAGAGGCTTTTATGTTAAAAAGATTTAGTAACGAATATGAAGAATATCAATTAAAAGTTAGGCGATATTTATAAAAAAAGCGTATTATTATGATGAAAACAATAAAACTAAGCAAGACAAATTGTTACATAATATCAATTGATAAAGGATATTTACTCGTTGATACGGGATATGCAGAGGATAAAATAAAATTCTTCAAAGAATTATCAAATCATCAAATTGAGCTAAATGAAATAAGGTTTTTATTCTTAACTCATCATCATGATGACCATGCCGGATTATTAAATGATTTAATTGGACAAAATCCAGATATTAGAATAATCTTAAACGAATATTCTGTTGAATTGCTAAAAAATGGTGTAAATACAAGAGCCTATGGCGGTGCATGGTGTAGTAAAAGAATGAAAAAGGCGGCTGAATTTTATAGACTTATTAATAAGAATTGGACTCTAAGTTTCCCCCCATTTATTAACAGAGATACTGACATAATATTACCAAATCAAGACGTTAATTTAAAACAGATTATAGGAATAAATTTAAGCGCAATTTATTCACCCGGACATTCAATTGACAGTATTAGTTTATTGGATGAAAATATGAATTTGTACTGTGGTGATGCCGCTGCTGATTATTTAAGAATTTTAGGAACAAGATATGCTCCACCCTTTATTACTGATTTATCACAATTTTATTCTACATGGCAGAAATTTGTAGATTTAGGAGTAAAACAAATCTATCCATCTCATGGGAACAAAATTAATATAGAAAAAATAAAAATGAATATTAATAAACTAACCAATGATGGAATGGGGAAATTCATTTGGGATTAATTGTAACTTATTATATGGCAAGGGAAAAATGCACTTGTGGCTAACACGCAATATAAAATATTGGTGTTTAAGTGGTTATTCGACCGTTCTGCCTCGCATCAAGGTTCGGTGCCGGGGGATACGTTCGCAGCTCCGAAATCCCCAGCGTTTCATATCGCCTACAGTTGGCTGCAAGAGTGAAAAAGCTACCATGCTATTACGCAACTATTTATTAGCTTAAAGTATCTAATAATAGAATGACAAAAATATTTACAGATATGAAAAGACTGATTATTATAATTTTAGCCCTGATTCCTTTTATTTCGAGTTGCAAAAAGGAAAACGAAACCGTTTCAATGGAGCAGATTAGGGAAATTGCCTGGAATTCACTGAGTGAACAAGAAAAAACATCAGTGATTGGTGACTGGAAACAAGCACCAGTGACAGAATCAACTTATAATCAAAAGAGTGTTTATGCTGTAAGATTTAACACTACTTATGATACTCTACTTGGACCGATTACAGTATATATTGATACTTCTACTAAAGTTGTTTTAGGCCAGGCTTTAAGGGATTAATTGATCATGATGATTATAAATAATTATATAATATTGAATTTAACGTATTGAAAATCTTTAAATTAAAAAAAAATGGCGACACTGAATCAGGCATTAAAAGAATTTATTTCAACACAGTAATGCTTAGTTGGATTGGTGTATGACGAATTAGTTTCAGCAAAAACTAAATTTTATTAAGACGTTGCCTGAACGAGATATTTTTTACCAGGTTTCGTCACAAACTCAACCGTTGTTGCAGTAACATTCAGTGAAACTTTTGGTAATTTCACTCCATCACAACTAACCGTTAATTGACCTATTGTCGTAGTAGAAGGAAAAACAACCTTTAACTTTCTTTCAACGCCTGAGCTTATCTCAACTTCATTATTTTCAGGGTAGCGGACTTCGAGTTTGCCGAGTTTAAGATGCAGTCCTTTTGCATTCTGCGGAATACGAATCGTTTTAAAATCGTTTGTTACTCCGTAATAATTCTCAACAATCATACTCCAAATTGAGCACGACATTCCAAGTCCTACTACTCCAAGTGGTTGACCTGTTACACCATTATAACGTTCGTTAATACCATTTCTGATAAATAAATCAACAATTTTGTCAGTCAGGATGCGTGCTTCATTGTAATATCCATACCTATTCAGCCCATAAGCAACAAGATAGGTTGTTACAGGCCACATGTCGCCACGCCAGAACCCTTTCATATCGAATTTTGGGTCATCCATTGAAACGGTAGGTACAGGATAAGCACACCACCACCGATTAGTGTCTTTCAACTCCTCGGCCAGCATTTTAGCTTGTTCCTTTGTTGCAGCATCACAGCACATTGTGAGAAATCCCTGAATGGAACGGACATCTATAGGATGATCTGTATCACGATCGAGACTGTAGAAAAACTTCTTTTTAGAATTCCACATCTTGTTTTGTATTGCTGCGATACGACTGCTGATAATCTTTTCATAACGTTTAGCAATCTCCTTTTCTCCCAGTTCGTTTGCTATATTTACCAAAGACCTTTCGCTCATCAACAAAAAGCATGTTTGTTCCACTCCTTCAACATTTCCATACCATTCACCTCCTTCGGCACGTGTAGGATGTTTTGTTAGTTTCATGCTATCCATTGACGGAAAATAGTCAAAGGTTTCATAACGTGCTGTCTGTAGCATACCAGCCTTTCCGACAGGTTTGTAAGCACCATATTCAATCAATCCATCGTTATCCGTATCTCGTTCGGTTGAATACCAATTATCGAAAGCTATCAGGTACGGGAGAGATTCTTCCAAAAGCTTACGGTCACCCGTCTGTCGGTAAACCTGCTCAACACCCCAGGCGAGTATAGGAATTTGTGAGTAACCAAATGGTGGCCAGTCTTTAAGATAATTGGGAACCATGCCGTAGCGGTACGAGCCTTTCGGTGCTTCCGGATTATTTTTTATTGTTTGCCAGTAATTATCGAAAACGCCCCGTATTACTTGGTCCTCATCCATAGGGGCATAAGCTGCAACAACGAACTGGGTGTCCCATACCCACTGCCCCACATACCCACCACCTGGCGAAAACCACTTATTTGGCAACGCAGGAGGCAGAGGTTCAAGTAACTTTGAAAAGATACATTGTGAAAATATTTTTTCGGCAATGTTGTTAAGCTGAGGATTTTCAGTATAAACAAGTCCACGCATCTTAGTCATTTCTGACATTATGTTTTTCTGCGCAATAAGATTACTTAAAAGGAGTAAAAAACAAATCAATGTTATTATGGCTCGTTTCATGGCTAATTATTTTACTTTTTTGCTTTGAATGAGAATACTGCAGATACGTTTGCAATCTTTTCATTGGCGGGTAGCTCCCAAACTACCTGATTTTTAGGATTTATCTCAATTAGCGAAGGCTGTTTTTTGTCTTTGCTGTGCCCTCCCCAATTTGCAATCATCACATTCCCATTACTATAAAGTTGAGGTTCTGCTACAAAAAGCAGTGCTGCCTTCGAAACATCTGTCGCAGCTACACTATCCCTGACAATTTGCTTAACCGGATCAACAATCACATATTTGTGAGCATCTCCACAACCAACAATCCAATTACCATCGCGCATTACCTTGATTGAAAAGGGGTTGCCACCAACTTTAACCCTACGAATCACGTCACCTGCCTTTGTCAGCTCAATTACCTCGCCTTTCCCCATCAATGGTATGATGTAAGTATTATTCGCTGTTGGTAAAATCTGCCGAAACTGACCATGAACATTTGCAATTCCCGAATCAAAGTTTTGTTCATTCTCTTTTTCTCCTTTTGAGTTAAGGGTAATGATGCGTGACGGTTTTGCACAAACCGCGAGTAGATATTCTCCTGAAGGCAATTCAGTTGCCGTGTATAGCTCTTGTCCCTTCTCAACTTTAAAATCCCAGATCACTTCCTGAGATTTGGTAATCAGCCTCGCACCTCCTTTATAAGCATAAAGAATATTACCAGCTTTCGTCACCTCTACATCGTTGCAATCATCTCCATTTTGCAATTGATGTATCCATTCTATGGCTTTTGTATTTTTATCAACGATTGCCACTTTATCCCAATTGCAGCCACCTATGAGCAATTTCTCATGAACAGAACATGACCCGGATATCAGGATTACCATCAAAAATAATGTGCTGCCAAAAATATTTTTTTTCATTATAAAATATTATATTAATTTTCTGTCATTACTACACGAAAACCAACATTAAATACTTTTTGGTAATCGCGATAAAACAGTCTGTAGGACGATGTTGCACGAAAAGGTCGGTCATACCAAGAACCTCCGCGAACAACACGTTTAGAGACATAGTCTTTCAATATTTCATTTCTACCATCGGCTGTGTTATAAGGGTATGGTTTATACTCCGAAAGTGTCCACTCCCATACATTGCCGTTCATATCAGCAATTTCCCAGGGACTTAGACGAAAACGCCCAACCTGTTCAGAAATAAAACTCCTGTCATCAAATATTGTATCACGTGGAACCCAGTCATCGTATTTACCTGCATGATCAATAATTCTGACACTTTCGTAATTTTTATATGCCGAACATGTAGCATATTCACGAAGGGTTATATCACCAAGATTCGCAAATTTACTATAATCAGCCCCAAGATTTCCAAACCAGTAATCACTCTCACTTCCTGCACGACTTACCCATTCCCATTGGGCTTCAGTAGGTAATGTGAAGGTCTTTCCGGTCTTTTCTGACAACCATTTACAGAAATCCATAGCCTGTGACCACGAGATTCGAACTACCGGCTGATCAGGATGGTTCGTTGAGTAACCTTTTCGTCCGAACTGATAACCGTGGCGATCTTCATCCCGACTATCGTGAGTTGGGTCAAAAGCAAGGAATTGTTTATTTGTGATCTCGAAACGGCCAATCCAGAAACTCTTTTCGATATTCACTTTTGATTGAGGCATTTCATCCGTATTATGCTCACTTCCCATAATGAACTGACCTGAAGGAACTTTAACTAAATCTAATTCAATACCCTGAATTACCGGTATTTTCATTTGGAAGTAGCCTAATCCTAATTGGGAATTGTTAGCGTCTGACAAGGGCCAACCTTTGGCAATAGTTTCTCCCTTGTTCGTATCAAGCTTCTTTGGAATTACAGGTTTTATACCTTGTGGAATTTCGGGAAGGTACTCCAGATTGGTTTCAGGTGCATTAAACATTTCACGGTATTTTTCTCTTAATACCATGCCTGCCTTAGTTTTGGGATAACTTGGAATATCTGACCTACGACCGTGAAAAGGTGCATTATAGTCAATCCAGCACGAAAGTTTTTCTATTGCTTCTTCGTCTAAAACCACATTGTGATGACCCTTGTTAATCAATTGCATCAACTCAGTCTGGTCTGCATGGAAATCCATTGGAGTAAGCATATTAATATCACTTTCAATTCCGGGACGACGAACGTACCGGTGAAGGTTTGCGTAGGATTGCGAAAAATATCCGCCACCATTGCTAATTGATGCAGTCCCTGCAATTTGAGACTTCCAATCTGTTATCATCTTATCCCCCTTGAGATATGGGCGATCAGGTTTTGAGCCATCATGGCACGAAACACAATATTTATCTAAAACAGGCTGTACTTCGTGACGGTAACTAAAGCCACGTTCTTTGCCATACCATTCTCTGATTAGCTGAGGTTTTTTCCTTGATGCAAGGTTTACTTTTGGAACCGGAATACTGTTTCGTGATTCGTGGCATCCCAAACAAGAGACCGTTTCGCCCGGCATTACAGTAAACCAGCTACGCATAAGTTGAAGTGCTTTACCTTCGTTGTCGAGTGGCTGTACAAAGATTGGTGTATTGGCAGGTACAGTGAACATTGCAGAGCCATCGTCTTCTACATCAACAGTACCCATTATACGCTTGACATCCCAGGGACCATCGGCACCAATAGTGCCCAAAAGACCGCCCTGTCCTAATGGACTGAAGCTATATGTCCCAATTCGCAACTTCTTCACTGTGCCGCGAGGAATACCTTTCAGACCATCGCCAATATAAACATCCTGAATAAATACATTTCCTGTCTTGCTGTTTAAATTTACGCGATCAGGAATAATTGGCGGTGTTTTTTGCTTTTCAAACAGTATGGGTTCAATATATGCACAATTCTCCTCTTCAGCCAAAAGAGTTATATTATCATAGATATCAACAAGATATAATCCCCAGAGAGATTTATCGGTAGCCAGCATTGAAACCACACTGTATTTATCACTTAATGGGTATGGTTGTAAAAACTGAGGAAAAACTCCATCAGGCAAACGATCACGTACAATTGGTTCTACTTTTTGTCCGAAATGTGGAATTTCATTTATAACTCCTTCAGCCTCTTTTTCACCCACTGAAGGATCAATAATCAGAAGTCGTCCGCAGCGGGCAATACTATGATGACCGGTAGCAGTACCCACTATAGCTCCGTTTTTATTAGGTATCGGACGCGAATTAAAAAATGCAGCGGGGAAATAGGAGTTCGACCCATAATAGGCCCTTTGCGATGTACCATCCGGATTCATTGTGAACAAAAGACGGGAATTTGAGTGCGGCAAGTCAGCATATTCCCAACGCTGATAGAGAATTTGCCCATTGTTCATTACTACAGGTCCCCAGTTACTATCCTGATCATAAGTTAACTGGCGGGTTTTTCCACTTTTGGGATCATAGATAAAAAGCCCCGACATTTTATTGCCGCCATCGGTGCATGGCAAACCCAGAAAAGTACCGGTTGAACAGAAAATATATCTGCCATCAGGAGTATAGCAACCATCAAAACTGTCGAAATCTTTATAAGCCTCCGGTGTTACCTGCCTTGCATTACCAGTTGTAATATCCAGTTCGAAGAGATGCCAGCGGGCATTTGTTCCGATAGAGGAAAATAAAATGCGATTACCATCGAAGTGCGGTTCAGGATCGGCAATCAGTACATCTGAAGTAGGAGAATAAAGGATTCGCTGCTCCTTCTTGTTTCCATCAATAACAATTTCAACAAGTTGGTTAGTCCATCCCTTTGCCGGAAGTTCAGAATTATTCTGAAAATTAGAAGGTCCAACCCCTAGAATACTACCGTAAGCATTTCGGGCTTTTTTACCCAATTCCCGTCTCACGCCAGCAAGATGCTTTCCTTTTATTAAGGGATTTTCTTTAAAGATTAAATCAATGGCATTGAGTAACTTTTCCGCAGTTTCAACTGCAGTTTTGTCTCCCGATTTGAGTTTGAGAATAATTTGAGTTTTGCTCAACTCCAACTCAGCAAGTGTATTTTCCCAGTTCGCAGGTGGACTATAAGTTAACGGGAATTCTTTTTTAAGCTGCAGTACCGATAGGCGACATTGCTTCGCTGAGTAAAAACCAAGACGATTTATAAGATCATTTTCTTGAGTTTGAGCTGTTGCCAAGCAAACATATAATAATTCAAATACCAGAAATAAAATGAATTGAAAGAGTTTTTTCATCAATATATTATAATGAATTACTGTTACGCATTTGTGAATACTTTAATCTTCAAGAATAATTCTAAAGCCAACGTTATTGGCAGGCTGCCACGCATAATAGCTATTTCGAGTATAAGAAGTTGAATTTTTTGGCCTGTCAATCCATGAACCACCTCTATAAACCTTCTGTTGCAAATCAGAGACTGCACCCTCTTTGTAAGGATAAGGAGCAAAGTCGCTACGTGTCCACTCAGCAACATTGCCGTAAATATCGTAAAGTCCCCACGGACTGGGCTTATACTTTGCAACATCGGCAACAATCATATTTCCGTCGTCCACCGAAGGGTCGCGTAACAAAAAATTATAAAATCGAAATGTAGGATTGTCCTCTTTCATTGGTTGCGGATCAACACCCTGAACTGCCATTTTTGAGAGTTGTTTGTCGGCCATATTCTCATAAGGAGCAAAATCGGAATTAAGGTATCCAAACCAAAAGTCAGCTTCACTACCCGCACGAGCAGCCCATTCCCATTGTGCTTCAGTTGGAAGTTTTACCTTCAGTCCGATTTTTTCGCTCAACTTTGTACAATAGGCCATAGCTTCGTTCCATGTAACACGTATAACAGGTTGAACTGGACGATTTGCATCATAACCCGGACGAACATGGTCTTTCCAGAACTGTGCAATGTAACGACTATTATGCTCAGGAAAAATCACATTGTATTGCTCGTTGGTAAGCTCTGTTTCTGCCATCCAGAATGGCTTATCAATTTTCACTTTTGAGGTGGGGGCGTTTAACTGACCACGTGTATTATCGCCAATAACAAAAATTCCTGATGGAATTTTCACAAAATTGATCTTTATTCCGGAAGCGATTTCAACACTTTTTCGTTCAACAGAAGAGGCTGTAAACGGAAAACCTTTAACTTTAATATCGTTGTAATTCTTTTCTATTTCAGGTTCAGGTTTTACAGGTGTTGGTTTACCCTTTTTCTCAAGATAATTAGCGAAATCACTTATTTCCTTTTGCCAGTTTACACCAGCATTATTGGCGTATTTATTGGTAAGTTCAATACGTCTTGCAATAGGATCTTTGCATTCGTAGAATTCATTCGGGTTTACTGAAAAAGCTCCGTGATAAGGGGCGTTAAAGTCAATCCAGTTATACAATGAAAGCCACTCAGAATCATTTAGACTAACATTGTGATGTCCTCTTTTTAACATTTTTACAACCTCACTTGTAGAAGCATGGTATTCATAAGGTTTCATGACTGCAATGTCAGCTTCCGGCCCCTGACGATTAACATAAGGATGCAAAGCGAGATAGCTTGTTGATAGTTTCAGTGGCCCTTTGTTGGCAGGCGAACTCTCTACTTTAAAACCTCCCCGGAAATCGGGTTGATGCGTATTATTGTGACAGACAATGCAATTGCGATCAAGAATTGGCTGTATCTCAAGGTCGAATGTAAATGAGCGTATGCCACCTTCCGGTGTATTTATTGGCATTGGAGACTTCATTGAAGCGAGTACCCTCTTTGGCATAGGCATCGAATTTTGGTCTTCATGACAACCCACGCACGAAACTACTTCTCCCGGCATTGCTGTAAACCAACTACGCATCCACTGTACAGCGCGTCCCTCTGAATCAAGTGGTTGAAGCGAAATAGGAGTATTTGCAGGAACAGTAAATATTACTGAGCCATCTTCTTCTATCGGAACTGTACCCAATAGTCGTTTTATATCCCAGCCACTTTGAATTCCCTGAGCGGTATGATCGGACGGTGACTTTATGTAGGCATATTCATAAGCTAACACCCTAAGCTGTTTAACAGTTCCGCGTGGTACACCTTGTAAGCCCTCACCCTCATATACATCCTGAATAAATACAGTTGCATTTTTGTCCGTTAGTTTTACTCTGTCGGGGATCACAGGAGGTATAGGACGTTTTTTAACAAGAATAGGTTGAATTAATCCCTCACCCTCGTACTCCGCAATAAGGGTCATATTGTCAAATATATCAATAAGATATATACCCCATAAAGATTTAGGATCGAGTTTTGCGGCGACCAGATAATACTTGTCATTAATAGGATATGGTTTAATAAACTGAGGCCATACATCCTTAACCAACTCATCTTTAACTAAGGGTATGATAGCACGTTTGCTAAAAGGAAATTCATTTATCATTCCCTTCTCTTCTTTGCGGTTTTTGGCAGGATCAAACAAGATCATACGCCCTGCACGAGCAACTCCGTGATGACCTGAGATAATACCAACAAAAGAGGTATTCCCTCCAGGGATTGGTTTCACGTCGAATGTGCTATTGGGAAACCAC
>CAILKW010000160.1 GCA_903834845.1 uncultured Bacteroidia bacterium
GGGAATGTCGCATTGTACAATTATTTTATTTTTGAATATAACCGGCGAACTCGAATAACCCCACTCAATTCCGGGAGCAGCCGAAAAACCGGGATTTAAAATTCCCATATCTTTTTTCCAGATTAGATTTCCCTGAAAATCATAGCAATAGAGACCTTCGGAACCGAAATGAACCACAAGATATTTCCCATCGGTAGCAGGAGTACAGTTGGCTTGTGAAGCTTTTGTATGTCGTTTCGATTTTGGAATTCCTTTATGGGCAACCCTTTCCCATAATATCTTACCGCTGAGTTTATCAAGACAATAAACCTTGAATTCGTGTATAATACTATCATTAGCCTCGTCTATATTCCCGTATAGCCCAATTTTAAGTGACTCACTATTGGAATTGTTTGATGCTGTTGTAACAAACAAATAATCATTCCAAATCACAGGACTCGAATGACCCAATCCCGGAATAGGGGTTTTCCATAGGATGTTTTTTGAACTTTCAACGCTCCATAAGGTTTGAGTTTTAGAGTTCTCAATAAACCCGCAACCCCACGGACCACGAAACCCGGGCCACTGGTCATTATACGAAGTTTGAGACCTAAGCTCTTGACAAGTTGAGCTAAAGAGAATAATCAGGAAGCAAATAGTGGTGAGTTTACTTTTCATACATTTACATTTTTAAGCGACTTTTCAATAATACCTTTATTAATCATTCTATTTTTTGTGCAATTCTTTGGATTGTAAAAATAAGCAATTACTTTTATTGTGCGGGCTTTCTGTTAGTAATTTATAGCCGATTAATAAGTTATATATTGAATATCAATACTATGGAAAAAATAATTGAGGAAATATTAAAACTGATACCATTCAGTAAGTTATTCGAGTTTATAGGATTAAGCAAGGAAAGTAGCGCGGGATTGTCTGTGCTTGTCGTTGCTGTTTTGTTCTATTTTCTTATTAAAGTGTTAAAATATTACCGCGAATATCGGGCTAATAAAAAAACAGCCAACGACTTAGCCCCATATTTCGAATATCCGCAAGTAAAAAAATCACGCGATTTGTTTATCCCAACACGGTTTCAAAACCATTCACCCTCAGCGGAAGAAGAACCTGGTTTCAGCCACCATTTTGTCTCGAAAAGCGAATTAATTCCCCACTTCCTGAAAGCCGTTTTCGATGAGAAAAAAGTGACCGATAAGTTTTACCTTATACTTGCCGACTCGGGAATGGGAAAAACTACCTTTATGATTAACCTCTATGTGCAATACAACTCATTTTTTAATTTTGGGAAAAAATACAAAATCATACTTCTACCTTTTGGTGACAGCCGGATTTTTGATCAGCTAAAAGAGATGGCAAAAAACCAAAACGAAGCAAAAAATACCATTCTTCTGCTCGATGCTTTTGATGAATACAAAGGTTTACTTCCACCTGAAATACCTGATGGACTGACTGATGATAAACGTTTCCGTAAATGCCTTGATGAAATTGCCGAGCTTACCCGCGATTTCAGGGAAGTTGTAATTACAAGCAGAACCCAATATTTCCCCGGTGAGCAAAATCAGAGTTATGAACTGAAAGTGAATAGGTTTGATGAAAAAGGGTTTCATACTCTTGCCATGTTGTACCTTTCGCCTTTCGATAACAAAGAGGTGAAACAGTATTTGAATAAAAAATACGGAATCGTGAAATTTTGGAACCGGAAAAAGAAACATACTGCTGAAAGAATAGTCGAAAGTTCGCCAAAACTAATGGTGCGGCCTATGTTGCTCGCTTACATTGACTATTTGGTTGAAAGCAACCGGGTTTTTAAAACAACTTATCAGATTTACGAAACACTGATTGAAAAATGGATTGATCGCGAAGCCAACAAGCGCAAATATGAAGCAACAACCCGCGATAAATTCAAGCAGGATTTACATACTTTTTCTAAGCTTATCGCCTTAAAAATCTATAACCAACACAAACAAACAAGTAATCTGAGTATTGATAAAGATACCGCAGCCGAATTGTGCAGACAAAACCTGATTGATTTGCAGGATTATGAAATTACAGGACAATCGCTACTTACACGCAACATAACACATAATTGGAAGTTTTCGCATAAATCCATTCTCGAATTTTTCCTTGCCAAACAATGTATTGAAGATCCGAGATTCGCCGATACCTTTGAATTTTCAGGTATGGATACGGTAAAGAAGTTTTATAATGAAGTAATACCCGTGAATTTTAGGTTGATTAAAGGAGGGACTTTTAAATTGGATAATAAACACGATGTGACAGTAAATGATTTTTATATATCTAAATACCAGATAACTCAGGCCGAATATGTAAACATCACCGGTAAATCCAATCCATCATATTTCAAAGATAACGAAAACAACCCTGTTGAACAGGTAAGTTGGTTTGAAGCCATTGAATGTTGTAACCTACTGAATGTTAAGGCTGGTTTTGCAAAAGTTTATGACAAAAATGGAAACCTATTGGACTCGAATGGAAACATTACAACTGATATTACAAAAGTAAAGGGTTTCCGATTACCTACTGAGGCGGAATGGGAATTTGCGGCAGGTGGCGGAGCAGAAAACCGTACCGAATATGCCGGAACCAATAACGAAAACGAATTAAGAGACTTTGCCTGGTATAAAGAAAACAGTGACGTCAAAACTCATCCTGTTGGTACGCGAAAGCCTAATCAGTTGGGATTATACGATATGAGTGGCAATGTGTGGGAATGGTGCAACGATTGGTGGGGAGATTATGCCAATTTACCACAAAATAATCCTATCGGTGCTTCTAAAGGCTCTTTCCGTGTTGCGCGTGGCGGCTCGTGGCACTACGACTCCTATTCCAGTTGTGTGGCATATCGCTTCCTCTGCACGCCCGACTTCAAGGCACTCTTCCAGGGGTTTCGGTTGCTGTTGGCTTTGCAGTTCACCTCTGAGCCAGGAAGAGCCGAGTAACAGGAAAAAAATGGGAGTTCGGTGAGTGGGCGAACCGCTACGAACATTTTTGGGGCAAGAAAAACGATACCGGCTTGCCGGTCGAATTTTTTTGGAAAAATGCGGGTACTATTTTGCCGGCGGATTTTCGGGCTACTTTTGGAACATTTTCATTCCTTTCCCAAGGCGTTGCCATTCTTTCATCATTATCTCTTATCCCAAGGCGTTGCCATTGGGTTAGGGTTTTCATCACATCCCAAGGCGTTGCCATTGGGTTAGGATATATTAGGCCTTCAGCCTGTTGACCGTGCCGGGATGTTTAAGGTGAACAAAAAATGGATATGTGGTTGGATAATATTTGTAAAAATGTGGTTGGAATATGTTAGAAATCATAATTATAGATGCAAGTCATTATCCAAGCAGAATCACCGCCACGCAGTGGCAGCATACCCTAACCCAACGGCAATGCCTTGGGCAGGATGAACGTCCGAATCCCCGCCACGCAGTGGCAGCATACCCTAACCCAATGGCAACGCCTTGGGCAGGATGAATGTCCGAATCACCGCCACGCAGTGGCAACATACCCTAACCCAACGGCAATGCCTTGGGCAGGATGAACGTCCGAACCCCC
>CAILKW010000161.1 GCA_903834845.1 uncultured Bacteroidia bacterium
ACTCCCAATTATAGAAACACAGGATGGTGATGTTTCGGCGTACATTCCCACAAACGTAATCTCCATTACCGATGGTCAGATTTTCCTCGAATCGAATTTATTCAACGCAGGAATACGACCGGCAATCAATGTGGGCATTTCTGTATCGCGTGTTGGTGGAAATGCGCAAATCAAAGCCATGAAAAAAGTGGCAGGAACATTAAAAATTGCTCAGGCTGAATTTCGTGAACTTGAAGCTTTCTCGAAATTTGGATCAGATCTTGATCCTGCAACAAGAAACGTTCTTGAAAAAGGAGCTCGTAACCTTGAAATACTCAAGCAAAAACAGTTTTCACCTGTAAGTGTTGAAAAACAGATTGCAATTTTGTATTGCGGAACTAAAGGTTTGTTAATGAACGTTCCAAAGCACCAGATTCGTGATTTTGAAATTGAATTTATGGAGGTGCTTGATGCGAAATACAGTGATACACTCAGCTCTTTAAGACAGGGAATTATCGGAGAACGTGAAACTCTTGTTCTTGAGACAGTGGCAAGCGAGGTTTCTGCACGATATAAGTTTTAGGATCCAAATAGATATTAATTACCTGACAGATAAATTCAGATAATGGCCAATTTAAAAGACATAAGGATTAGAATTGCCTCAGTCAAATCAACGCAGCAGGTAACCAGTGCCATGAAAATGGTATCCGCGGCCAAGCTACGTAAGGCTCAGGATGCAATAGTTCAAATGCGCCCCTATGCTGATAAATTAGATGAAATTCTTAACAGCTTAAGCAGTAACCTTGATGCAAGCATCGAGAACAAGTATGCTGCCAGAAAAAATACTGAAAGAATTCTCATTGTTGCAATAACCTCTAATCGTGGACTTTGTGGCGGTTTTAATTCAAATGTAATAAAGAAAACTACAGAACTTTACAGCCAAACCTTTAAGGAGTATTCTCAAATGGGTAAAGTTGACGTCTTTGCGGTTGGCAAGAAAGGTGTTGACGGACTCAAAACAAAAGGGATAAAAGTAACCAAAAGTTTTCTCGATATTTATGATAATTTGAGTTTTACCGCGGTTACTGAAATTACTCAGTCCTTGCTACAAGGTTATACAAGTGGGTTATATGATCATATTGAATTGGTTTACAATGAATTCAAAAATGCTGCTGTGCAAAATCTTGTTTCATTGCAGTTTTTGCCTGTCAAAATAAAGGATTCCAGTGATATCCAGAAGAGGAAAAGCAAATTTGGTACAGATTATATTTACGAACCTTCGATGCAGGAAATTGCTGATGAAGTTATTCCTCAATCATTGAAAATACAGTTTTATAAAGCAATTCTTGATTCAATAGCCTCGGAACACGGTGCCCGAATGACGGCCATGCACAAGGCCACCGATAATGCCACTTTATTGATTCGGGAGTTAAAACTGAAATACAATCAGGCACGACAAGCCGCTATCACCAATGAAATACTCGAAATTGTAAGCGGTGCAAACGCACTAAGAAATTAGTCATTGTCGGATTATATCAAAAATAAAATATTATCAATTAAGATTATCAAATTCAATAAAATACAGATTTATGTCGCAATCCAAAGGCAAAATCATACAGGTAATAGGTCCTGTTGTTGATGTTAGCTTCGAGCATGGTGGAAATGAGTTGCCACGAATATTTGATGCGCTCGAAATCATACGCGAAAATGGTAAAGTGTTAGTTCTTGAATGTCAACAACATATCGGAGAACAAACCGTTCGTACTGTTGCTATGGATTCAACTGACGGGCTTTCGCGTGGAATGGAGGTAATTGCCACAGGTAAAGCAATTTCAATGCCTGTTGGAGATGTAATCAAAGGTCGGCTGCTTAATGTAATAGGCGAAGGGATTGATGGTATTGGAGCAATTTCGAAAGAAAAAAGTTATCAGATTCACAACGAACCTCCCCGATTCGAAGATCTTTCTACTGAAAAAGAGGTTCTTTTTACCGGAATTAAAGTAATAGATTTACTTGAGCCCTATTCGAAAGGCGGAAAAATCGGACTCTTTGGTGGTGCTGGCGTTGGCAAAACTGTTATTATCATGGAGTTGATTAATAATATTGCAAAAAAATACGATGGACAATCGGTTTTTGCAGGCGTTGGCGAAAGGACAAGGGAAGGTAATGACCTGCTTCGCGAAATGATCGAATCTGGTGTTATCAAGTATGGTGATGCTTTCAAGGAAAATATGGACAAAGGCGGTTGGGATATTAGTTTAGTTGATAAAGAGGAACTCGTCAAATCAAAAGCTACTCTGGTTTTTGGTCAGATGAACGAACCACCTGGTGCTCGCGCAAGAGTTGCACTTTCGGGTCTTGCCGTTGCTGAATATTTCCGCGATGGTGACAAAAAAGGGAAAGGCAATGATATCTTGTTCTTTGTAGATAACATTTTCAGGTTTACCCAGGCTGGTTCCGAGGTTTCAGCCCTGCTCGGGCGAATGCCTTCGGCCGTAGGTTATCAACCAACCTTGGCCACAGAAATGGGATTGATGCAGGAGAGAATTACTTCAACAAAATATGGTTCAATTACTTCTGTTCAAGCTGTTTATGTGCCAGCAGATGATTTAACCGATCCGGCACCTGCTACCACTTTTGCACATCTTGATGCAACAACAGTACTGAACCGAAAAATCTCTGAAATGGGGATTTATCCTGCTGTTGATCCATTAGATTCTACTTCCCGTATTCTATCTGCTGATATTGTCGGGAAAGAACATTATGATACAGCTCAACGTGTCAAAGAACTTTTGCAACGTTATCGCGAATTACAGGACATTATTGCAATTCTTGGAATGGATGAACTTTCGGAAGCCGATAAGTTAATTGTCCACAGAGCCAGGCGTGTACAGCGATTTTTGTCGCAGCCTTTCCATGTTGCTGAACAATTTACCGGTATGAAAGGAGTTTGGGTACCTATCGAAGATACCATCAAAGGGTTTAATGCAATTATTGACGGAGAAGTTGACAAATATCCCGAAACAGCCTTTAGTATGGTAGGTACTATTGATGAGGCGATTGAGAAAGGTGAAAGGTTACTTGCAGAATCAAAATAAAAGAAAAATATTCCATAAGGAAAATACTGATTTTTATGATTTATCTTGATATAATTACACCTGAAAAACTATTGTTTGCCGGAGAGATAAAAATTGTTAAACTTCCAGGTACATTGGGATCGTTTGAAATTATGGAAAATCACGCTCCCATGATTTCAACACTCGCAAAAGGTAAAATCAAGGTTAAAGACGCGAACGGAGTCATTTCAAATTTTGAAATCAGTACAGGTTTAGTTGAAGTTTCAAACAATGAGATTAAAGTTCTTGTAGAATCAGCAGTTTATTGATTTCTTGATAATTAGATACAAATTCGTCTTTTCAGGTCATTGCAGAATTGTCTGGTTGTCTTTTAGCTGAATCACAAAATTCTCTATCCGCCAAACTGCAGTTCACAAAGTTTCTTATAAATACCATCCTGCAGTTGCATCAATTGTTCGTGTGTCCCTTTTTCTGCCAGTTTTCCTCTGTCCATTACAAAAATCTGATCTGCATTGCGAATTGTTGAAAGACGATGTGCTATAACAATTGATGTTCGTCCTGTCATCAGTTTTTCAAGTGCATCCTGTACCAAACGCTCTGATTCTGAATCTAAAGACGAGGTTGCTTCATCAAGAATCAGAATCTTTGGGTTTTTCAATACAGCTCGTGCAATTGCAATCCGTTGACGTTGACCACCCGACAGCTGAGTGCCACGCTCTCCGACTATAGTATCAAGCCTACCGGGAAAACGTTCAATAAACTCCATTGCATTGGCTTTTAAGGCAGCTTCATAAATCTCCTCCTCCGTTGCATTTGTCTTTCCATAGGCAATATTTTCACGGATTGAACCTCCAAAAAGGAATATATCCTGAGGAACAAGTGCGATTTGTCTCCTTATGGAGGATAAAGGGAATGATTGGCTATCTCTCCCATCAAAAAAGATTTTTCCGTCAGTTGGCAGATGAAGATTCAGAATTAGTGAGACTATGGTTGATTTGCCTGCACCACTGGCTCCAACCAATGCTATTAGCTGGTTAGATGATATATCAATATTTATATCACGCAATACTATTTCATTGATTCTGGTCGGATATGCGAATGATAAGTTACTGAACGAGATTTGGCCATAAAGTTCGTGTTCTTTATCAACATGCTTTATCTCAGTTAGGGTTTCCTTTTCGACATTGAACAGCTCAAACAGATCTTCAGTAGCTCCGATGAATTTCTGGATGCTTGCAAAAACTGTTGCTAAACCGCCAATTGTTCCTCCAACAAAAGCTGAATATATTACGAAAGAAAAAAGGTCTCCTGCCACGAGTTCACCTTTTGCCATCATAGATGATCCTTTCCATATTACAACTGACAAAGCTCCAAATAATCCAAGAATGATAAATGCAGCAAAAGCTCCTCTATATTTTCCGCTTCTTATTCCTAAATCAGCAATAATTCTGGTTTTGTTGCGGTAACGAGTCATCTCAAAAAATTCATTTGTAAAAACTTTTACACTTTGAATTCCCTGCAATGTCTCTTCGACTACAGTATTCGATTTGGCTACTTCGTTTTGTACTTCTTTAGAAATCTTGCGAATATAACGACCAAACATTCGGGCAAATATCATCGTAGGAGGCAGGATAGCCAGCATAAATAAAGTCAGTTTGATAGAAGTAATGGCTAATAGTGTTATCCCTCCAACAATAATAATAATTTGCCTGAATAATTCAGCGAGAGTTGTCGTTAGTGTTTCCTGAAGTAAAGTTATATCGGAGGATATCCTGCTGTTCAACTCTCCCACCCTGCGTTGCTCGAAAAACTTTAATGGCAGAAGTATTAAATGGTTATAAGTATCCTGTCTCAGAAAAGCGAGTGCCTTTTCGGTAACATTATTGAACAATACAACCCTAAAATAGGAGAAAACAGCGTTTAACAGCAACACTAAACCAAGAATGGCAGCTATACCATTCATTTTATCGGGCGAAACAGCACTTGCTGAATTCACCATTTCGCCCAATAGTTTTGGAAATGCCAAATTTCCAAGACTCGAACCAAAAAGAAATACAATACCCAGCAAATATTCTTTTTGAAATGGTTTAATGTAATAATATAATCTAAAGGAGTTTATGAGGCCAGCCTTTGTTATTTTTTTCTTCTCAACTTCAATCATAGTGTATTGCAATATATTAATCGAATAACAAGAGAACACTTCGAACCTTGATATGTTCATAAATGATAAAATTAACAGATGGTTTAATTGCCTTATAATAAACAATTCATCCTTTCGTTTGGCAAAACCCTATATCCCATTGGTTGTTAATGGATATCATTTTGTCGGCATAATTTTCAAACACAATATTATTAGGAAAATAAAATATTTGTCATATTTTTAGAAATATTTCCTGAATTAATTAATCCTTTTTTTAATTTTGACGTTTGAGTTGAACAAAACCGGATATAACTGGTTTTCTTTTAAAAGACGTCTTATAGGATCACTATAAATCACTAATAAATAACAAAATGGCTTCAAATTATTTTAAAAATTACCCAAACAAAGATGGTTTTTTCGAGGATTTCGGCGGAAGTTTTATTCCCCCTCAACTCCAGACAGAGATGGAAAAGATTACCGATGCTTATTTTTCTATCAGTAAATCGCATCATTTTATTTCGGAATTAAGGAGCATCCGTAAACATTACCAGGGAAGACCAACGCCTGTGTATTTTTGTAACAGATTATCCACAAAGTACGGTGGAAGAATTTACTTAAAACGCGAAGACCTGAATCACACTGGTGCCCACAAACTAAACCATTGCATGGGTGAGGCTTTGTTGGCTAAATATTTGGGAAAGAAAAAATTGATTGCTGAAACAGGTGCCGGACAGCATGGTGTAGCGTTGGCAACAGCTGCCGCCTATTTCGGTTTGGAGTGCGAAATTCACATGGGTGAAGTTGATATTATTAAAGAACATCCAAATGTTGTTCGGATGCAAATTTTGGGTGCCAAAGTTGTTCCCGTATCTTTTGGATTGAAAACCTTAAAAGAGGCCGTTGATTCTGCTTTTGGAGCTTATATGCAGGATTTTGAAAACAGCATTTATTGCATCGGCTCTGTTGTGGGTCCTCATCCGTTCCCAATGATGGTTCGCGATTTTCAGCGCGTAGTAGGAATTGAAGCAAAAGAACAATTTATGGAAATGACAGGTGAACTACCTGATAATGTCGTAGCTTGTGTAGGCGGAGGAAGTAATGCCATGGGTATTTTTTCGGCTTTTCTTGGTGACGAGGAGTGTAAACTATATGGCGTAGAACCGTCTGGCCGTTCTCTTGAATTAGGCGATCATGCTGCTACAATGACGCTTGGAAAGCCAGGAATGATTCATGGGTTTAAATGTTATCTTTTACAGGACGAAAAAGGTGAGCCTGCTCCTGTATATTCAGTAGCAAGCGGTTTGGATTACCCTGGCGTAGGTCCTGAACATAGCATGTTAAAAGACTGGAAAAGAGTTTCATACGAAACAGCCACTGATGACGAAACCATTGATGCTTTTTACGAATTAAGTCGTCTCGAAGGAATTATCCCTGCTTTGGAAAGTGCACACGCCGTAGCTTGGGCTCTTAAACTGGCAAAAGCAAATCCAAGACAATCAATTCTTGTGAACTTAAGTGGACGAGGTGATAAAGACATAGATTTTGTCGTTGAAAAATATGGTTTACCCAAGTAAGGATTTTAGTTCTCTATTCATCCTCTTTAGGTTTTGTTTTAGCATTTTTGTTTAACTCATAAATACGAAAACCCCGTTACTTTTTGTTAATTGTATCGGGGTTTTGACTTTATTCTATTGTCCAATAAATAGTTTTAAAGGTTGAAATTGAGAGGTATATTTATACCCGTGGAACGCGTATCAGCCGTCTTCTATCACCAACACTTTCCGGTTTATGTCTTGAATAATCAGATCGTTGTGGACGTTGTTGTCTGGGAGCTTTTACAGGATGATGATCTATCAATGGATATGGATGTTTATCGATCACAGGAATTTTTTTCCTAATCAGCTTTTCAATATCCTTTAAAAAGGCTTTTTCCTCGGCATCGCAGAACGAAAAAGCGGTTCCTTTTGCGCCAGCTCGTCCGGTGCGACCAATACGGTGAACGTATGTCTCCGAAACATTGGGAATTTCATAATTAATTACAAACTCCATTTCATCAACATCAATACCACGTGCTGCAATATCTGTAGCAACCAATACTCTGGTAGTCTGTTCTTTAAAATTTGCTAATGCTCTTTGTCTGGCATTCTGGGCTTTATTTCCATGAATTGCCTCTGCTCTGATATTATGGCGTAACAGATCTTTGACAACCTTATCAGCACCATGTTTCGTCCGTGTAAAAACCAGTGCTGATTTAATTTTATTATCGCTTAAAACATCAATCAATAGGGCACTTTTGTTCCCTTTGTCAACGAAGTAAACAAACTGCTCAATTATATCTACTGTCGGTTGACCGGGTGTGATTTCCACTTTAGTGGGATTTTTACAAATTGTATCGGCCAGTTTAACAATTTCCGATGGCATCGTTGCAGAGAAAAAGAGTGATTGACGTTTTTTCGGCAGTGCTGCCAGAACTCTTTTAACATCATGAATAAAACCCATATCCAACATGCAATCAGCTTCATCCAATACAAAAATTTCTATATCCTTAAGAGATATAAACCCTTGGTTCATCAAATCAAGAAGACGACCCGGAGTGGCAACCAAAATATCAACTCCTCGCTGCAAAGCTTGAGTTTGTGACAATTGATTTACACCGCCAAAGATAACCGTGTATGCAAGTTTAGTGTGCCTCCCGTAATTTTTAAAACTCTCACCAATCTGAATGGCAAGTTCACGGGTTGGTGTAAGAATCAGGCTTCTGATCTTTTTTCTCTTATCATAAGATTGATTAGTACAGAGCAATTGAATAATCGGAATAGCAAATGCGGCAGTTTTTCCTGTTCCTGTTTGAGCGCATCCCAATAAATCTCCCCCATCTAAAACAATGGGAATAGCCTGAACTTGTATGGGGGTTGGGATGGAATAACCTTCTTCGCGAAGTGATTGAAGAATTGGTTCAATGATTTCTAATGACTTAAACGGCATGAATGTTTTTTAGACAGCGATATTTAAAAAAAGATCGGTTGTGATGAAATAATGGGCAAATATACAATAAATTAGCCAACCCTTTGCATTTAGTTAAAATTAACCTAAGTCCATACTACATACAGATTTTAGGCTATTTTCCAATAACTGGGTGAAAACAGTTTGCCGTATGAAAATGCATTGTGTAAAATTTTCGAGGTCATTTCGTTAAATTATTCATTCAAACAACTGTATTGGAACTTTAATATTTTTGTTAACTTCAACCGCTATAAATTAGAGCAAAAATCATGTATGTACGTATTCTTTTTTCTGGTTTAATTCTGTTTTTATTAGGGTGCACCGAAAATCCGGGTTCGAAGAAAGTTACTGTGAAGATCAAAACCGTCCCGGAGGTTAAAATATCTGATAATGAAACTTTTAAGGCTGAAATGATCTTATTTTCAGATGGAACTTTTATGATGGGATCTGAAACAGGATTGGCTCAGGAACGGCCTATTCATAAGGTGATGATGAAGTCTTTCTATCTTGATAAAACACCTGTAACAGTTGGGCAATTTAGGAAATTTGTTGTAACATCAGGATATAAAACTGACGCAGAAAAGTTTGGCGATTCAGGTGTTTTCGATTATATTTCTCAAAGTTGGTCTTTGGTTTCCGGTGCCTGTTGGAAATCACCTCTTGGAAAAGATAAGCCGATTGCTGAAGATAATTATCCTGTGACTCAGGTAAGCTGGAACGATGCAATTGCTTTTGCAAAATGGGCAGGAAAAAGGCTGCCAACAGAAGCCGAATGGGAATATGCAGCACGGTGCGGAGGGAAAAATAATTCAAAATTCAGTTGGGGGGATAAGCTTTTGGTAAATGGAAAGTATTTTGCCAATGTTTGGCAGGGGAAAGATATTTCATCTCCACAGGGTGCCGATGGGTTTGTAAATACTTCACCTGTTGGATATTATGGTATTACTTCGTGTGGACTAACTGATATGGGAGGAAATGTATGGAATTGGTGTTCCGATGTTTATAAACCCTACCCAGGGAATAACGATCCTTTTCAACCTAATGATCAGCTAAGGGTAATCAGAGGCGGTTCGTTTTTGTATGATCAGAATGGCGAAAATAGTTTTTCAGCAACAGGACGCGCTTTTAATACTTTTGAGACATCTTTGTTTAATACTGGTTTCAGATGCGCCAAAGATGCCCAATAATTCAGAATAAGCCGTTATATTTAGAAGTGAAATATAAATCTTTGTAGTTTTAATCAATTATTAAATTCAATCAAATGGTTAGCAAAAACAAAATCTCCCGCAGGAACTTTGTCGGGACAACAGCAGCAGGAGCTGCCGCATTTACAGTGATGCCGGAATTAACAATTGCCGGAAATATAGGAAGTGGCAAAATCAGTTTGGGTTTTATCGGGACAGGTATTCAAAGTCACGGGTTATTGAAAAGCCTGAGTAAGTGTCCGGAAACTGTTGTATTGGCTTGCTGCGATGTCGTGTCAACAAAACTTGAAAAATTTAAAGGTGAAGCTCAGGCAATTAATGATCAGAAATGGAAAGGTGAAAAAGTTGAAGTTACAGGATACAAAAACTATCGGGAACTTCTTGAAAGAAAAGATATTGATGCAGTGGTGATTGCCACTCCCGATCATTGGCATGCGCAGATAGCCGTTGATGCAGCAAAAGCAGGGAAAGATATTTATTGCGAAAAACCTATGGCTGCAACTGTAGCTGAAGGACGTGCGATGGTGAACGCTACACGTAAGTATAAAAGAGTATTTCAGACCGGAAACATGCAACGTTCATGGCGCAATTTCCGTCATGCTTCTGAATTGGTTTTAAATGGTTATATTGGTGATATTACGGAAGTTAATGTGTCAGTAGGTCCTCCTGTAAAAGCATTGGATTTACCTGTTGTACCTTGTCCTGAAAATGTTGACTGGGATATGTGGGTTGGCCCTTCATTGTACCGTGAGTATAGCCCGGTTTTGGCACCTCCTGTTGAAGATACAAGATTTCCGAATTGGCGGAATTATCGTGAATTTGGTGGTGGAATGATTACTGACTGGGGTGCTCACATGTTTGATATTGCTCAATGGGCACTTGGAATGGATGAGTCGGGGCCGGTTGAATTTAATCCTCCCACAGAACATGCCATTATCGGACTACAGATGAAGTATAAAAATGGTGTTATTATGAATCATTCCAATTGGGGTGAGTCAAACGCGGTTCAATTTATCGGAACAAAAGGAAAAATCGAGGTTAGTCGCAGTTTTTTGCGTTCAAATCCAGCCAATATCGTTGAAACGGAGATCAAGCCAACTGATAAACGTCTTTACAAAAGCGATGACCACTATCAGGATTGGATTGATGCCATTAAAAAAAGGTCTAAACCAATTTCAGATGTTGAAACCGGACATAGAACATCTTCATTGTGCAATATTGCCAATATCGCCTACGAGCTTCAACGTCCTTTGAAATGGGATCCTGCTAAAGAGCAATTCATAGGTGATGCCGCTGCTAATATGATGCTTTCGCGTGCCTACAGGGGTAAATGGAACTTCCTCAATTTTTAAATAAAATATTGAATTATGATACTTTGGCAGCCATGGCCTGCAAGCCGTGGCTGTCAATTTCAAGTGAATTATTATTGTAGAATAAATAAACCTAAAAGAAACTAAAGTTAAGTAATTCACAAACATACAATTATGGAAAAAATTAACCGCAGAAGTTTTATTCAAACCAGTGCTGCCAGTATAGCGGGATATGCTGCTCTAGCCTCT
The DNA here is from genome assembly GCA_903834845.1 of uncultured Bacteroidia bacterium. GTDB lineage: Bacteria > Bacteroidota > Bacteroidia > Bacteroidales > Prolixibacteraceae > JAAFHB01. The sequence continues at coordinate 10,964 of CAILKW010000161.1, forward strand.
ACAGGCTTTGCAAGTCAGGGTTTTACACCTTCAACTGCAATTGTTGATCAAGTCAAATTAGGCAATACTGGTCTTAACGTTTCGCGTATTGCACTTGGCACAGGTTCAATTGGTGGCAATCACCAATCGAATCAGACTCGTCTGGGTATGACCAAATTTGTTCTTATGGCCCATCATGCCTACGACAGAGGAATTCATTTTTTTGATACTGCCGATAGTTATGGATCACTACCCTTTGTTAAAGAGGTGTTTAAAGAAGTTCCTCGTGAAAAAATTACCTTATTGACAAAAATGTGGACCTACAATGACCCGACAAAATCGGAACCGGTTGATAAAGCTCTCGACCGTTTTCGTACTGAAGCAGGAACCGATTATTTCGATATTGTGTTGCTTCACTGCATGACCAACGGTAAATGGCAGGAGGAGAAAAAAAGATACATTGATTTTTTTTCAAAAGCCAAACAAAACGGAATCATCAAGGCAGTTGGGGTTTCGTGCCACAATATTGATGCGTTGAAAGTTGCCGCCGATGATCCTTGGGTGGACGTTATTCTTTCCCGTATCAATCCTTTTCATGTTCACATGGATGGGACACCTGTAGAAATTAACGCCATCCTTGAGCGTGCCCGGAACAATGGGAAAGGCATTATTGGCATGAAAATTTTCGGAAACGGGGATAAAGTACTTGATAATGAGCGTGAAGAATCAATTACTTTTGCATTGAAGAAAACCAGCATCCATTGCATGACATTAGGAATGGAGAGCATAGCTCACGTGGATGATGCAGTTGACAGGGTGATGAGGATATTAAAAAGCTAATAATTAAATATATGCAGTTATGACAAAATTCGACAGAAGAGCCTTTCTCGTTAAAAGTGCTACCGGAATTGCTTGTGCTTCGGCAATTACCACTGTTATTTCGCAACCTACATTTGCTGTAAATGCAATTGAAACTGTTGACACAGTTGCACTTGGCAACACAGGACTTAATGTTTCCCGAATCGCCTTTGGAACAGGCTCGAAAGGTTGGAAGCTTGAATCTGATCAGACCCGTCTGGGAATGAAGAAATTCGTTGAATTGTCGCAATATTGTTACGATAAGGGGATTCGTTTTTTTGATACCGCCGATATGTATGGTTCGCATCCTTATGTTGGGGCTGCATTAAAAGTCCTTCCCCGTGAAAAAGTTACTGTTTTAACGAAGGTAATGACCTACAGACATGAGGGTTGGTATGAAGTTGAGCCATTTGAGAAAAGCTTCGACCGTTTCAGAAAAGACCTTGGCACCGATTATATCGATATTTTTCTGATGCACTGCATGGAAAATGGGAATTGGCCAACTGAGTACAAAAGCTATATGGATGGACTTTCGAAGGAAAAACAGAAAGGAAATATAAAAACGGTGGGTATTTCCTGCCATAGTCTCGATGCTATGTTAGTTGCGGCAAACAATCCGTGGGTTGATGTGCTGTTTGC
>CAILKW010000162.1 GCA_903834845.1 uncultured Bacteroidia bacterium
CGAAGGTCTGTCTTACTCGCAATTTATGGGTAAATTAAAGAATGCCAATATCGAAATTAACCGCAAGGTTCTGGCCGATCTGGCAATGAACAATCCCGCTGCATTCAGCGCAATTGTTAATAAGGTAAAGTAGTTTGAAAAATTAGGCGAAATAAATTTTCAGATATGAAGAGGAGCTCAATGAGCTCCTTTTTTTATTGTGTAGAATTCGGTGTTTTACTGACATCCTTTCAGGATTGCTTCAAGTTGTTCTTTTCCCCAAGCAGGATGAATAGGTGATTTTGGTTTGAAATTATCCCATTTAGCCTGCAACTCCTTGGCCTGCGGACAGAATGACTTCGGATCCTGTCCAGAAAAAGCAGCAACACCCATATCACTCTGCAATTTGACAAGTATCGCTCGGGGATTAGTTGGATCTAAGGCCAACGCTTTGCTGACTGCTTGTACTGAAAGAATACTGAATTCCATACCGCGTTCTGTTGGGTTCACAACCAAACGGGCAATAAAATATAATGCTTGTAACACAAAAACATCGGATTCGGCAGGTGCCATTACAATCAATTTTGAAACAGATTTTTCGGCAACATCGAGGTAATTATCTTTTTTGGCAGCATCATTTTGTTCGATAAAACTCATTACAACGTAACAATTTGCAAGGTAATATAATGGCAGCCATTCGTCTTTTTCGCTATTGGCAATTATCTCAAATTTGTTTCCCAAAGCTTGAAAGTCGGCGACACTCTTACAAGTTGGTAATTGACTGAGCGTTTCGCCCATGCTCTTAATAAATTCAGGTTTCTGAGCCATAGATAGATGGCAAACAAACAATACGACAATGGATAAAAAAATCTTTTTCATGTTTTTTTGTTTTTTATTTGTGCAAAGCTATAAAATTATATTTATCAGGCCGATGTCACCTATCGGATACAGGAACGAAGATGATTTATAGTTTGGGGACCTTCGTTAAAAAGCAGATCCAGAATACTAAGGTTTGGAACAAATCCCCATTTTTCATGAAAAACCTGAGTATATGGGGATGGAAAAAAATTGGGGTCGTTGTTTTGTTTATGTATTTTGGGGTGTATAGAGTAGCGAAAATCGTCTGTTGTATCAGGAACAATATTCATTGGAAGATAATCCGCGGTGTATTTCAAATCTACTTCAAGGTTAATTGACTTATTCACCACGTCTTGAATTTCGAGGTTAAAATCAGTAAGAAATTTCCATTTTTTTTCGTGAAAGAAAGTTGCAAAGTCATCAGCATAGTATTCAAAAAATGGTGAATTATTGTAAGCCGATGAAATTCCCCGCCAGTGCATTTGCTGCCAGGGATGATTGTATGAGAGTTGTATATCCCTTATTGGACCTTTGGCCCTTGGTCCGTCGGCCACAGGTAACGTTAATTGCAACGAACCGTTGGCTGCAAGGATAACGGTTCGATTCCGGTATGATTGTTTCAAGTAGCTCTCACAATACTCTACATAAATATTCCGGTAGCTAATTAGTTTTGTATAATACTGTATTGGAGCAAGATAGGCACAACTTAATAAAACATCGGATTTTTGATTGTTCATTTATTATTGGAAATATTTTCTGGGTTTAGTTTAACCCTTCTGTCTTTTGCAGTGTTAATCTCTATTTTGTCATCATCTGGAGCGTTAAAGTCATTTCTGAAAAATACATTGTAAGCAGCACCAATCGGAACAATTAATTTAGCCGAATGAAGAGGTGGTATTACAATTTCACGGATATCACAATAGGTTGAATCTTTCCAAAGCCAATCGGTCACCATATTCACAAATAGGGTATCCTTTGATTCACTGACCAATCGTAGCTTTCGAAATGATTGAGGTCTCGGATTGGGATTAATGTATATGCCGGTAAATACGGCACCAATAGAGGAAGCTACTAAAAGTGCAAAATCTCCCATATTAACACCGGTGCGGAATTTCCGCATCTCTTTTTGTAGGTGAATACTTTCCTTATCTGTTATATATGCCGACGTCTTACAAGATAAAAGTATTGATATTGAGAGGCATATAGCAATCAACCTGAAAATAATTTTCATAATGGATTTTGTAATAAGAATTTGTTTAAAAAACAAAAGCCGACATAAACTATGCCGACTTTTAATTAAGATATTTCGTGGCTTATTTCACACTCATAAAAAACCTATCCCATCTGATTTTTGAGAGGAAGCTCTTGTTTTTGTCAAGCGAAAGCCAAACAAATGATGCCTTTCCTACTATGTGATCTTCAGGAACAAAACCCCAATACCTTGAATCAGCAGAATTATAGCGATTATCACCCATCATCCAATAGTAACCCATTTTAAAGGTGTAAGTTGTAGCTGGAGCTCCGTTAATATAAATTATGCCATCTTTGACCTGCACATCATTTTCTTCGTAAACATCAATAGCTCTTTTATATAACGGGAGATTTTCAAGTGAAAGGTTTATTGTTACCCCTTTTTTGGGAACCCATAAAGGGCCGAAGTTGTCAAGATTCCACGAAAACTTAGGATCGCTTGGAAAAATGGCAGGATCGCTATTGTCAGCAGGCCAAGTTATTCTTTCCTTTGATTGAATAAATTTTAGTCCATCCATTTTTTTTACCTGTTCGTCAGTTAGCGACATTATGTAACGTGAGTCGGAACCTTCAATTTCGGAACGAGTAATGTCAAGCTTTTCTAAAGCACTGGTATTTATTGTTGTCCCATTAATATTAACTAGATATTTATTTTGGATACCCGGTATTTGCTTCTGAGGTTTCCCATTTACATAAACCTGTCCTTTGACAATTTTTATCGAATCACCCGGTATTGCAATACATCGTTTGATATAGTTTTCACGTTTATCAACCGGTCGGTATATGATGTCTCCAAAGGTCATATTATCAGCATGTATTTTTTCACGGCCATACGATCTCACAAGTTCGTAATAACTTCTTTCCTGCATATTAAGGGCAACAGTGTCACCTTCGGGGAAATTGAAAACAACGACATCATCATTTTTCACATTTCCGAAACCGGCAATCCTTCTATATGGGTAATAAACAATTGTTGAGAACGATTTCATGGTTCTTGATAATGGCATAGTATGATGTACAAACGGAAAAGAGAGTGGAGTGTTTGGCATTTTGGGTCCATAAGCTGTTTTACTAACAAACAGGTAATCACCAACCATCATCGATTTTTCCATTGACGAAGTAGGAATTGTATAAGCTTCAATAAAAAACATACGGATAAAAGTAGCGGCAATAACTGCAAATATAATAGCATCAACCCATTCAATAAATTTTGTTTGCCTGCCATTTGGTGGGTTTTTCTTTTTCCAGAAAGACCAATGAACTTTTTCTGTTACATAGATGTCAAAAATAATACCGAGCCCGATTAACCACCAGTAGTTGTTTAACCAAATTACCCAGAGAAGGTATATACCACCAACAAGGCCGAATTTAAACCATTTGCTGTCCAATAATTTATTCATTATGATTGTATTTATTATATTAAAATTTAAAAAGATCAGTCATTGATAAAATGCCTTTTCGTCCCTGACAAAATTCTGCTGCCAGAACTGCCCCAAGTGCAAGTCCCTTTCTGTTATAGGTACTATGCGTCAGTTCAATAAAGTCAACTTCGGAGTTATACTTTATTTTATGAATTCCGGGAACAACACCTTCACGTATGGCATTAATATATAATTCTTTATCTGAATTTGGTTTATTGATTGTCCAATTAGTTTTAGTTCCGTTCATGGCAATAATGTCCTCGGCAAGTGTTATAGCAGTACCACTCGGAGCATCAAGCTTTTGCGTGTGATGAACCTCTGTCATGGAAACATTGTATTGTGGGAATTCCTTCATTATCAGAGCAAGACGTCTATTAACGCTGAAAAATATATTGACTCCTATACTAAAATTTGACGCGTAGAAAAAACACCCGTTTTTATCTGAACATTTTTTTTCAACTTCTTCCTTCCTGTCGAGCCAGCCGGTTGTACCACTTACAACAGCTACGCCTGCATCGAAACACTGAAGATAGTTATTCACAGCCGTAGCAGGTGAAGTAAACTCAATTGCAACATCTGCTTTGGCGAGATTTTCAACTGTAAGTTCCTCTATATTATCAATATCTATCGTTAAAATAACGGAGTGACCCCTGCTCATCGCAATCTGTTCAATTTCTTTTCCCATCTTTCCGTAACCAATCAACGCAATCTTCATATTTTCTCTTTTCTGTATTTGTATCAGTTTTTTAAAAGAATTACAAAGATATGATTATTGATTGAACAATTCCCATTAATTGTTTACTACAAACTGATGAATCCTGCAAGCGTTACCAGTACTTACGGGGTTTTTATCTGAGGCCACTCTTAATACAAGAGTGTGTTTACCTTCCGTTAGTTCATCATCAAGCATAATAACCCAAGGAAGATGCAGCTGCCTGCTCCATTGCGTGAATTGATCAATAGCCTTGAAATCAGAACCATCAATACTATATTCCAAGATTCCGGCATCAGGTCCCGAAGTAATAAATAGTCCTATTGCTTTTCCGGCAAACTTCAGCTTAAGTGTGGCCCCTGGTTTGGTTGCTTCAAGTACCGGCACATTTACAAATCCCGAACGGGTTGCAACATTATCAGTAGGTTTCCAGCTTTTCATATAACTCCAGCTATTATCAAGTTTTGCATTCTCAAGCGGATCAAAATGACCTTTGATATATGAAAAAGAATCTAATAACTTGTTAGGTAATAACTTAGGAATTTGTTGGATTGCTGTGGAATTTTTCCACGATGTTTCGAAAAAATATTTTATTGTTCTGAAATATACTTCCTGGCCGAATGGCGAAGGGTGCAAATTTTTAAAATCATTGCGCCAGGTGAACTCTCCGTTTAGAATTCTGTCATTGACTTCCTTAGCAAAATTGATAGATGGAATGGCATAGTAATCAGCAACTTTCTCATGTTGCGTAATAACTTCAGGTGTTTTTCCATTATTGTAATCTGCCATTTTATCCTGATCAACAAAATGCAGCATTACAATATTTATCATCGGATTCGATCTTATGGCCTGATTGATAATTCCTTCCATTCCCCGTATTTGCTTTTCGGGCTTGAATCCGTTGGTTGCATCATTTACTGCAGCTTCTTCGAAGAGCAAATCAATTGTTCCTTTTGATAGAACATCTCGTGAAAATCTCAATGCTCCAGGTGTTGAACCTGTGGATGGGATTCCAGCGTTTATAAAATCGAATTCGGTTGATGGGAAACGTTTACGAAGATAATCGCAAACTATATCGCGCCAACCCGAACCAAACGTAATTGAGCCTCCCAAAAATGCTACACGTCCTTTCTTCTCTTTTTCAAATTTGATGAGGCAGTTGTCCATGTTACCACGAAAATTGATTGCCATTTTCGACTCAAAAGTTAATGCCTCATCTAACAATTCAGGGGAAGTATTCGATAAAATAAACCTGACAATTGGAGCGGGATCTTTAAGACTATGAGGATGATGACCAATTCCTTCCTTAACTATTATTTGTATTTTCCCTCCGGCATCTTTGTAGGTTTTCTCAAGGACATAAGTGTTTTCATCGATTGGAACTACCTCATCTGTTGCACCACAAACATGTAATACCGGAACTCGTGCTTCAGCTAATTTTCGTGCATTGTATATTGGCATTTCCTTAAAATCTTTTGCTGATTCTTCGGTAAGATTGTATTTTTCAAGATGTTGCTTCCAGTCAGACGGAGAGCCTATCCCTTTAAATTTACCACCTGGCCAACTTCTCAGGTCACAAACAGGGGCATCGGCATAGATACAGGCAACCTTTTCAACATTCTCAGATCCCCAATTATAAATATATAGGCCACCGCGGCTAAATCCTTCAAGCACAGTTTTGGTATTTAGTTGGTATTCTCTTATCAAAAAATCGTAAAAACGATTCCATAACAATACGGCATCATGATTCCCACAAAGATCGGCAGCGTCTATATAAACAAGATGAAAACCTTTTCCAAGTAAAGCAATCTCAGTTTGCGGCTCATGTCCCCAAAAACGTGCTCTCCAAATCCAATGGCGACTCTTTTCAGCATTTGAAGGAAAAACAATTTTAGCATCACGCCCTTCAAACTTAAAATTGAGACATTTGAATCCGTGATAATCAGTTTCCTGAGCCTCACCAATAAAGGTGAACACAATGAAAAAAGCAATCAGAATAATTGATTTAATATATTGATTTATAGTTTGTGACATATGAAATAGTTTATCTTGTTTTATTTAAATAGTTTATCCAAACCGAATTTTTTAATAGCATCCTGAATAGTAGAACCAGCCTTCTTTTTAAATTCAGACTCTACTAAATTCTTCGCTTCAGTAAGATCTACTTTCACTTCAGGTTTGTCGAATGTGCCGCCAAGGTTAATCCCAACCGGGTATTTTGAAATATTCTCCGCTCCAGGCATAAAACCCATATATTTCGTAACATCTTCGCTTAAATCCGCCTTATTAACTTTAAAATCAATACGATAGTCAATATTTTTCGTAGCTGACTGTTTTCCGGCAATGGTCACTTCTTGGCCAGCGATTCGCGTGTTGAATGGAGAAATAATCAATCCCCCGTCTGCTACAACAAAATTGGCTTCGAAATCACTGACTTTTACTTGTTTAAACAAATTTTTTCTGAAATATTTTCCAATCTCGTCAAAAATTCTCGCCTCAACTAATTCAACCTTTTTAGCCCTTAATGTTCCTCCGCCGTTAAGTGTTGAAAATATTGGAGTATTTCCTGACCCTATTTTTCCATTTAAGGAAATCCCGCTATTGAAAGCTCCGGTGCTTTCTTTTGCGAATGGAAGGAAATGCCTCACAGTGCTTAATGACTGATATGCAGTGGGTACGTCAAAATCCTTTATATCCATCTTAAAATCAAAATCAGGGATCTTCTCTTTTGGAGTAGAATAGACACCTGAAATCAACAATTTTCCACTTAACATATTCATGTTTAGGCCGTCAAGAATCACTTTTCGCTCTTTAATAACTATTTTTCCTGTAATTCCGTTAATGGTCATTTTGTCGTAAAGTGCTTTATTTACAGTTGCTTGCAATGAAAAATTGATATTATCAGGAACTTCATAAGGTTTGCCAGTTTCAGTAGTGTCAGTAGATGTTGAATTGGGTATTATTTGGTTGAAATTTAAATATTTCGCATTTGCAATGATATTCCCATTTAACACCCCTTTTTTCAGAATATAAGCCCAATAATTAGTAATTGAGCCACTTGCTGCAAAATCGCTTTCTCCCATATTTCCGGAAAGGTTGGTAAGATCAATAGATTTAGTGTCAAAGTGCATATTGGCAGTTTTAATCTCAACTTTTTGAGGCAAATCCTTGGTTGCATAAATAAAGTCTTTGAGGGTTATTGAGCCATCGGTCTTGAAATCCTCATATAACTCCTTTTCGATGGATGAGTACTTCCCGCCGAAATCAATACTGGCATCAATAATCCCCATTATATCAACTGAATCCATAGGAATTGCCTGTTTTAATGATGAAAAATCAATTCGCCCTTTAAGGTTTCCTTTTAATTGTGGATCGCTTATAAGCGTTGAGGCATGTAAAGTTGCGGTTAAAGAATTTCCGGCAACAGAAGCGTCAAACTTTTCAATATCAATTTTCGTAAGATCGGTAGCACCTTGCGGTTTGGTAATACTTGCAGTTAATTCAATTTTTTCAATCTCCTTAGGCAAATTAGGATACTTAAGCCATCCACCCGTTATATTTAAATCAAAACCAAAACCAGGATATGTGGTGCTGGAAAAAATTCCTTTTAGAAAACCGTTGAAGGCAATATCGCCTTTGGTTTCAACACCTTTTAATTTTTTTTGGTACTGTTCTGGAATAAAACCCAGTAATTCTCCGAACGAAGATGCGGGTGATTTAACTGATAAATCGAAAATATATTCTTCAACTCCCAGAATGAAATTTCCATTAACTTCGATAGGTAATTTATTGACTAATAATTCGTTTTTAAGGAATGTGAATGACATTTTATCGAAATCGGCTTGCAAGCCGGTTTTTATCGAAGTCCTTAAATTGGAGGCGTATGGCGATCCGTTGTA
>CAILKW010000163.1 GCA_903834845.1 uncultured Bacteroidia bacterium
ATCAAAATCAGCTTTTATAAATTCCAACGATTTGTTAAAGATTCCGAATGAATTGTAATAATCAAGTATCTGTTTTGCTTCTTCATTATTAATTCCGATCATAGCCGACAATTGCGGGTCTTGCGAAATATTGTCGCCAATATTGAAACCACTTGTGACATCTGCCATTACCAATGGTGAAACGCCGGTAATGAACAGCCGATCAATTTCGCGGTTGTCGGTCATGCCCTTCAGGTTGGTGAAAAAGTTTCGTAAAAAGCCTCCGGCATGAGTGACTTTTGTATAGATTTCTTCGCCATGTTCGGTTAAAATGTTATTGGCAAAATTATCGTATTCGTCAATGATTACAAAAGAATGAATATTATTTTGTCGAAGCTTGATAAATAAAGCTCGTAAAATATCCATATCTTCAAGATTTGAAGATTTTATTCTTTCAATATCCTGTTCTGGCAAATTGAAAAAATCATTATACTTATCAATAAAATATTCAACTTCTGATTGGATATATTTTACGAATGAAGTTCTTATTTCGGAAATATCGCCAAACGTTTTTACCATTGAAAAGTTAAAGCGCAAAACCGGAAAAGTATTACGCAGTGGAGTAGGATTTTTCCCGATGTAGGTATCTCCAAAAAGAGTATTGAAATGATCTTTGGCTTTTATATCATAATAAAAGTGAAGCATAGAAACAAATAGACTCTTGCCAAACCTGCGCGGACGAAGAAAAAAATGGTAAACAGAACCATAGTTCTCAATTATTTCAATAAATTTGGTTTTATCAATATAATAGTAATTTTCAGTCTGTATCTTTTCAAAACTACTTATGCCATAAGGAATCCTTTTCATCTTCTCAACTTTTTAATTACGCAAAGGTACAAAAAATGAGATAGGTAATTTGAGTTATCTAAGAGTTTCGCAAAAAGGCATAAAAATTCGCAAAGAAATGAATGGTATAATATTTTATCGAAAGTTACATATTTTCGTTTTTCTTTTATGCAACCAAGTTCTTTGGCTGACCCCAAAATCTCACTTAGATAGTTATTTTTATTGTTTAACGTATTCTTCAATTATAATTTTCAAGTGTTTCAACAGTTTAACGATGTCATAAATATCTTCATCTATTGCTTGATACGATTTGCTTATTGCATATTCTTTTCCTCGCAAAACAAGAAAATTCCACATTAATCCTTTTACAACAACACCGTAAATTGGTCGTTGATTGTTATTCAGTTCCTGCGCTACTAACATTGCAGCCAGACATTGTCCTGCGGGGTCACCTTTATTTTCCTGCTCTTTTTTATATTCGTGGAAACAAAAATATGGGATTTTAGGATACCGTCTTCCTTTTGCAACAATAGCATCAGGATTACCTGAAAGTTCATATTCTCCAATTATTGCCTTTAGCAAACGCTCTGAAAACATCCCGTAAACTAATGTATTAAAGTTAATTATTGAAAATAAAGGACTGATAAAATTTTCAATTAATTCTTGTTCATTCCAATCATCAACACGATATATTAGGGTATCTTGTAACCGAATTAATATTTCTCTTTCAAAATCAGTAACCTGTTGCAATTTGCCAGATTCAGTCCAATTACTAAGCAAATCAAATTTTTGCAACTGTATTAGAGTGAAAGTATCCTCAAGAAAAATCCTGTCACAGTCTTTGAAATTTACTTTTATTGGTTCCATATTCTTAATTTTAAAATTTTGATCTCTGCAAAGGTATAAAAAACTGATATAGGTAATTTGAATTCTTTGCGTCTTTGAGTTTAAAATTTTTTACTGCATAGTGATCGGGAGAACAAGGATCTCTAACATCAAAACAGATAACTTTGGGACGGCAGAAGAAAAGAACTTTCTATAATCGCCTCACTATATGTGTTTTATATTTAGAAATACAATTCGTTGAATCCTATTCAGATTTTGTAGTGCGGCCTGAACAATAAGGGAATAAGGTTATTGGGGTGGTTGTGATTTTGAGTTACTAAGGTTAAAAAATTTAAAATAAGGTTTTTAGCCTTGGAATTGTTTCCTTTATAATGTTTTCAAGAATAACTTGACCGAAAGGGATAAGAAGTTAAAATAAATATGGTAAATAAGGTTAGTTATTAAGGTTAATCCATTGGTTACTAAGGTTAAAAACAAATGAAAAATAAGGTTTTTTTGTTTTTAACCCCATTTTCTCTTAAACCACGAAGTAGTTTAAC
>CAILKW010000164.1 GCA_903834845.1 uncultured Bacteroidia bacterium
ATCGGTATTCATGTCCATACATCTGATACCGAAACCATAAGTGCCTTTTCCATCAGGATCTGTACTGGTACTTTGGGCTTCAGCCTTTAGTTTTGAAAAATCATAAACTCCGGGTGATGTTTCAACAGCACTCCAGAAAAATCGGTTGTAACTGTCCATCGTAGGAACAGATATATGTTTGCGGTTGATCCATCTGTATAATCCAACCCAGGGGTTGTTTACTATGAAGTCAAACTCTGTAAAATCCTTTTTGACAGTAGAATTAGTTACCGTTTTTTCGTCAACAACAGATTCCTTGTTACTACAATTGACAATGAAAGGCACCAACAATAACCACCATAAGAATTTCAATTTTTTCATATAAGTCTATTTTTCCGGTATAAAATAAGGAAGCCTGTTAAGCGGTACATCTATCATCACCGACTTTCCACCGGCATATTTCTTCCCGTCATCGGCAATCCATTTTCCTTTGGGTAGTGTCACCATCCGTGAGCTTTTATCTTTCTCCAGCATCGGTGCAACTATCATATCATTACCAAGCACAAACTGGTCTTTTATTTCTGCAAACCCCTGATTTGGGAAAACGAATTCCATACTTTTCATGATTGGTTCGCCTGTTTTGGCAGATTCATCCACAAGTTTTAGTATCATGGGAGTAAATTTCATTCGGATAGCTACCGTTTCCTTCACCGCATCCATGTGCTCTTTGTCCAGTATTCGCCAGGGAGCCACCGAAAATTGCATCATGGTCATCAAAGCATGACATTGTGCAGAACGGACAATCAGATCCTGATCAATCTTTGCGTCACCGACAAATGAAACAAAGTCACCCCCACCGATTAAGTCAGGACAGGAGAAGGTATAACCCATGAGATTTTCAACCAACATATTAGGAACAAGGGTCTGAAGATCACTCCATGAATGTCGTTTATCACGCAGACGTTGGGCCAGAGGCTGACCTGCCATTTTCCAACAGGCTCGGTATTCATTCAAAGGATAGCGCAATCCTATTTCGGCAAAGAGCCTTCCTTGTTCGTTAGGCGAAACATTCCCCTTACTCAGAGAATTGGCCGGATAATACTGAAAATCACCAGCATCAAACTTAAATCCGTCAACACCATATTTGCTGACAAGTTTGTCAAGCTGGGTATTAAACCAACTGACCGCGTGCGGATTAGACAAGTCCAAAACTGCGGAACAGCCATTCCACCAGTTAATCATGATTGGTTCGGAAGATTTTTCCCATGTCGAATTCTCATTTTGTTTGCGTAGCAGAAAGCCTTTGCCTTTTTTTATCTCCTGACAAATCTGGTACTGATCAGGGCTCACAAACGGGCAAACCCAGACCATCACTTTAAAACCCATTTGGTGAAGTTCATCCATCATTTTTTTCGGGTTAGGGAAACGGCGGGGATGAAAATCCCAAAGGCCATAATCTTCCTGCCAGGTATCATCTATCATCAGAACTCCCGCAGGAAGACCATTACTGATAATATTTCTGGCATATTTTAAAACATCTTCCTGATTTTGGTTGTAGGTTAATTCTATCCATGTATTGTATTGAGGTTGTGAAAAAAGTAATTTATCAGGAATCTTGCCACTGGCAGGAAAGAAGTTTTTACTAGCAAAGCGTTGTGCCTCTGCAAGTGAATTCCCTGCTCTTCCTTTCAAAATTTCACCATGATTGGATGAAATCAGGATGGCATTATTTTTCACTTCAAACGCGTAAGGTTCTTCGCTCCAGATATACTGACCTTTATCGGTTAAAATTAATGGTTGGGTCTGGTTTCCTTTATTGTTGGCGTAAAAATCCATTTTGTATCCCTCTTTCAATGGCATATTGAAACCATCTACGATGATACCTGCCCATACTTTTTCTCCGGATTCAAGCGGGATATTTACTTCAGGTTTCACAAATATCGTATTTCCTTCCTTTGAAATTTCCTTACTGACAGTTTGGACTTGTGAATAAAGATTCCCTGACTTTTTCTCATTCGTATAATTCAGTCTCCCTGAAACAGAAGTTTTCAGGCCAACTGATGCAACCATCAGCAAGAAAAGTACTATTCTAAACTGTTTTAAGCCATTCATAATTTGTTGTATTAATAGGTATGATATTTCTCTGTTTTTATCTGCTGTTCTTCAAGTGCAATATTATACTTTCTTTATTGATGAAAACCGATTCTTAAACGGATTTATCTTTACCTCCGGCATCTCTGGCTAACCGGAGTCCTGCCTTTTTAATAAGCAAATTGTCGGAATCCAGGTGACTTTTCAATCTATAAGACTCGTCAAAACACCCCAATGACTGAAGAACCCTAACTCCCGCGAAAAGGAGCTGATATTCATCGGTCGTTTTTGGTAAAGCCAGTTTGGAAAGATGATTTCGGATGGGCTGTATAGCCTTCTCTTTGCCAGAAATGTGCAAAGCATTATATATCAATGCAATATCCATTATTCTGATAAATGGGTATTTTGTCACATCGGCAAGAAGTTCAACCAACCGGTCAACAATACCGGGAGCTTTTGCATAAGAAAGGGACAAACCTGCAACGATACAAAGCGGTGAAGACCTTTCACCCAATACCGGACCTTCAAGTCGTTCATCGATTGTTTTTTCAAGAATCTTCAGAAGGGCAGGTGGAGGCATCGTATCGCTTAAACATGCAGCTATAGCTCCACATAGCAACTTTCTGTCATCTTTCTCTGTTTCGGAGAACAACTTCCAATCAGGCGCATCCTTTTTCCTTAGTTGGGAGAGTCTCCACATCGCAATTCCGTTCTGTTTGCCGCCAAGTTCTTTCAAAAGTTCCTGTGAGGATACCGCCAAAATATTTTCAGGTGGGTTCAATGGAAGAATCCCTTTTTGTCTGAGTATTTCCTGAAGTGCATAAACATTGATTTTTGAGGGCATTTTGCCGCTTTTAATAGCGAATGCTGCTGCCAATCCGCAAATCTCGCCTAATTGCTGCATATCCCGTTGCATTCGTGCCAGTGATTGAACATCATGCTCAACAGAAAATGCCCGGCAAGCAAGAAGAATGCCTTCCACTCCTTCCGGGTAAAGGCATCGATAAGGAATCTCTCCTGTCCAGAGTTGCGGCCACAAACCAAACAGCACGATCCATCGTTGCATCCATTCACTTTCCAAAGCGAAAAAGCCCGCACGATCAAAATTGGAAGACATCGAACAAACTTTATCAGGCCAGCTTTTCCCGTTGGAGAAATCTTCTGCTCCAAGTACCACAGGGCCATGAATCGTTCTGCTCTGCCTCATTCCCAACAAGGTAGCCAAGGTGCAGTAATGTTTTTCATTTGTAAACGGACCCTGTTTCCAGAGCGCAGCTCTTCCTTCAAAATAAGCTCTGGAATAGTCCAATGTATCCGTAGCATCGGCACATCCCAGCATATTATTGGCACCTCTGACCACCCAACCGGATCCGCCTTTAATAACAGTGGAAGGCAGGTAGCCGAAGAAAAATGGTAAACCATCGCTCGTTCTGCCGATGGAATATTTGGCACCGGCGGCAGCCGCGAGATCTCCATCTCCAGTTGAATCAATAGCTACCCGGCATGGATAACCATGATATCCGTCCTGGCATGCCACAATCACTCCTGTCACCGCTTTGCCATTCTTTGTCACTCCAAATAGCCTTCCGTTAACGCCAAAGGTAACACCGGCTCCAACCATTTCCTCAAAAAGAGTTTCGGCCTTTGCTATTGGATGGTAACCTGAAGCATTCCCTGTTATTGACATAGTTTGGGTGATCTTTTGATCTATCGTAACTTGCATTCCCGAATTAATACCATGGTAGTAACTATGTACTTTGGATCGGATACCGGTACCCCCGGGAATTCCTAATGCGTCAAGAACGGTAACCTGAGAACCTTGTTGCGCTGCCGCAATTGCAGCAAAAGCACCACCAGTACCACATCCAACAACCACTACATCTGAAGTTGGGTGCCATTTAACAGTAGCCACGGGGAGCAAACAGGTTTCAAGGTTTCGCTCAGAAGCAGCAGAAAGCTCACAAGTGGCTATCATTTCATTTTCGTTCTCAGGGAGAACAGATGCATTATTCAAGGCTCTTTGTGGTTCTGTACCTAAGATTTCCGTAAGGAAGGAAACCGCTGAACTTTTATCAGAAATTGCTTTCAGGCTTTCCGGAACCGGATATAAACCTGTGCTTTCAAGCGCAGGAAAAGTAGTGGAAGTATCTGAATTAAAATCAGGTTGACCTTCCGGTGCAATATCCACGAGAAGCACACGGGTGAAAGCAGGGTTTTGCCTGCGCAGGTACTCAAGCAGGACAATGCCTCTATGATAGTTATCTGCAGAAAGGGGGGTGTTGTTATATTGATTTTCAGAAGCATAATACGTAAACTGAAGGATGGATTCATCCGGCCAGATTGCGGGAAATATTTCCACTTCGTTGTTTTTTATATGCAGAACCTCAGCGACTTTTATTCGGGTACCCATAACGGTTCGCTCTACCCCATGTAAATACATTCTGCAAGTGCCTGATATTTTTTTTAGGGTGGCAAGACCTAATATCCTACGTGAAAAGGTAAGTCCGATGCCGGCGTCTATGATACGCGAAGCTGTAACTATTTGTCTTCCGCTTTTCCCGACTATTTCCAAACCATTTATTAATCCTGCCTTATTGTTTACCGGTCGTGTTGCAGTGACGCAAACCAGACAAGACACGCCATCAAAAGTAGTCAGGCGATCAATGGCTAATGTATTGATAAACGGATCAAACCATCCATCCCTGAAACCCCCGTACAGTTTACTGATTAAGGAAAGTTCATCTGCAAACCACCCTGGAGAGATAAAACCGTTCCAGTGAAGAGACACTTCGGTACCCAAGGAAGGACCATTCTCAATTAGCAGAACTTTCTTATTCATCCTTGCTGCAAGCAGGGCCAGAGCTACTCCGGTAAGAGTTGCCCCGAGAATGATGAGGTCGCCGCTCCAGTCAACGGTCGAAGTCCGGCCGGAAAGCCATCTCAGTTCACTCTTTTCATAAGGCTTTTGGGATCTGCCATAACTACTTAAGGGTATGTGAAGTGAAAATACACCAAGCCCAGCAAGTATGGCAGAAGACCCTGTCAACTTGATAAATCTTCTTCTTGTGGACCGGTAGTCATTTTTATCGGTGTATCCTTCTCTTTCCATGATCTTTACAGTTAATAGAATTATTTATTCAACTTTCGTATTCAAGGCGTAATAGGCACATTCAGCAAAGAAAAACTCTGCCATATTAATTTTTGCGTAATCGTAATGGGATATAGCTTTTTTGACCATTTCCTGATGGGAAGGATCCTGAGAAAAGGCAGCAATTGCAGATGCAGCAAGGGGATTGCGCATAAATCGGGCTTCATAGCCTTTTCGTTCACCCATTTTTTCCTTATTACCCAGCGATGACAATCTTTGAGCTTCGGCCTGTGTAGGTTGTGGAAACCATACAGGATAAGCCTCCCTCCAATTAGCATGACCAAATACTTTCGTGTCGTTATTGTCAAACGATTTATAACCTTCAACGGAAGGAAGACAATAGTTGACATTGTTTTCCAAACCTTGCCTGTATTTGGCAACTATTGAAGGATCGCTTTCCATTTTAATCAGACTGGCGAGCGATTGTTGAGACCCTACATAAATCCAGAGCGACCAGATATTAATTCCCTTGATTTTCAGTGTATCCTGAAGATATCCTTCCGCGCAAATTTCAAGTCGTGTTTTGGTCGCTTGTTCAGGTTTTTCAGCCAATGCCTTCCGGTATCTATCCATCCAGATTTCCTCTTTTGTTACGTCATACATTGCCCTGAGCATAAACAGATAGCGAGCCGCATCACGAAACAGGTTTCCGGTAAAACTGCCCCTGAACTGACCCTTAAATGCACCGTCACAAGGTGGACACCAGGAATTTGCTTCAAGGACATTAGCGACCTCTTTCATTTTGGAGGAAATCTCTTTCTTTTCAGATTTAGTGGGGATACCACTCATGTAATAAGCGTGAAGACCCAAAAACCAAGGATGGGTTTGATCATCAGAGCCCAGCGGATAATGACATTTCCCATCGCTGCCTATTCCCCTTCCGATAAAACCCGGAACATCAGAAATTGAGGCGCATTTTACCAATCCTTGGGAGAGCCTTTTTGCGTTGGCCAAATCTGCTGGATTGTTCGTGCGTTTTGCCCGCTCACACATAGCCTGCAAATACATCCCTGAGAACATCGGGCCATTCTCAATCGGGCTCCACCAACCAATGGCATTTGGTTTTCCAAGTGTACAATCTTCAGGAGTCGGAGTCTCTCCCACGAAGTCGTTGATGATGCCATATTTGTCTATAAATTTGTTCCATAGTTCTTTATGAGCCAGTTCAACTGTACCGGATATATTTTTTTGGGCATCAACATTTATCGGTATTGTTACCAGAATCAATGAAAAAATTATTGCAAAAATGTATTGATATCGATTCATAATCCGTTTTTTTTGTTCAGCATACTTTACAAAAAGATTGATTGGAAGGAAAACAATATTCATAGGTGATATTTAAATGAATATCCAAACTTAATGCAGTTTTTTAGTCAGAAGCCGGAAATCTGATTTCAGAATCCCGGCCTCATAACTAATGACTGACTTTTACTATAATACAACCTGTGCCTTGGTTATAACGGACCTGTCAACATAACCGCCTACACCAATAGTTGTCAGAGTACAATTGTAAGTACCTGCAGCAGAATAGGTGTGAGAAAAAAGTGTCTCATTCACCGTTGTGGTTGTAATTTTGACAGGTGTCCCATCGCCAAAATTCCAGATAAATTTTACACCCGAAACGGAAGTGTTGGTGAAATTGATTATTTTAGGATTTGTAACAAGCGCAGTAGTCGTAAAACCAGCTGTAGGTTTCATGATTTTTGTGTTGATCACAATGATCGTGGTAGCGAACTTAGGATTTGTTTTCCTTGCAGTACTTGAAACAGTCACTGCAACAGCGTAAAGCTGTCCCCCTGGAGGAGCCTGATAGTTATTCCTTAGAAAATCGAGATCAACTGCCATATCACATTTAGCTATATCCTGACCGTCCAACATTTGTGTCGTAGCAGGAAGGGTAAATTTATCAGCCGGAAGAGGAAGTGTTCCTACGGGAAGAGTGCCAAGCGGTAACTGTCCTGCAATAGCCAAAAGCTTGGTGATGGTATCGGTATTAATTTTAACATCGACTGTAAAAGCTCCCTTCATATCAATTCCTGACCGATAGGCTGCCAATAAAACATTAAATTTTCTGGCTACAGTATCGGTGGTGAATCTGGTTGGAAAACCGGGTGTAGGATCAGATCCAAGTGCCCTTGGCACAACATCAATTGTGTAATTATTGTATGTTGCTGTTGGCATATAGATTAACTGCTCTGGATAGGCTGCATCTCTTATCAAATCTTGCGAACAGCTTCCAACCAGCGTCATAAACCCGGATACAACAATCAGCAACTTAATTCTGCATGTGATTATATTTTTCATATCTAACAGTTTTTAATGAAATATTATTATTACCATCCCGGATTTTGTACCCATCCCTGCATAATATTCACCTCCGATTGAGGTATGGGGTAAAAATACATTTTCACATCAAAAGTACGATTTTCCACATTGATCGGAGTATAAGAAAATAGACCCGCATTGTTGGTAATCTGTACTCCTCGGAGTGGTACATTGAAATAGATTCCGGCGAGCATCCACCTTCGAACATCCCAAGGACGCATATCTTCGAATGCGAATTCTACCCTGCGCTCGTTTCGGATAGCGTTTCTCATGGCTACCTTATCTAATCCTGCCGGTAATGGTGGCATACCAACTGTTGCTCTCGCACGTACTGCATTGACTCTGGTATAAACAGCAGCAACCGGACCCTGAGCTTCGTTCAGTGCTTCGGCATAACTAAGAAGAACTTCGGTATAACGCATAAAAATCCAACTGTGAACACTGGTTCTGCTCAGAAGAAGATCCAATGCTTCATCCACATATTTCTTCATATAATATCCGGTTTTGGAGGCCAGAGTAACACCTTTCCCATCTTTGCCACCTGTCCAGATTTCTACTGCCCGGCTTGTTGATTTACCACCTTTGAACTGGCTGTTGTTGGTAATGATACTTTGATCTAAACGGGGATCTCTTCCAAGTGTTCCGGCTGGATTGTAAGGATTAGCAGCGTGAACAGGATTGTTCCAGTCGAATGGAACGGCAGTTGTTGCATTAACCTTTACTTCGTATGCATCAACCTGGTTCTGGGAAGGAGTAGTACCGCTCTTTCCACCATCAAATCCAATCGGAAAGGAGGCCGCTTCAAAAGTATTATTGGCCGCTTGCCTTCGGCAAAAGATGATTTCAGGACTGTTGTAAGTCATAAACATATTCCTGTAATTGGTTGCAAGGGCATATCCCGTTCCCGGAAGATTAATAACTGCAAGAGCAGCATCAGCAGCAGCCTGCCATCTGGCGGTTCTGTCGCCTGTAGGCAAAGATACCAGTTCAGGATTTGAATATCCGGTTGGAGGAGTGTTAAACAAATCACTCGCAGCATATAGTAGTGCGCGGGCTTTTAATGCAAGCGCAGCACCTGATGTAACCCGACCCCAGTTTGTAGAGGATTGCTGTGCCGGTAAGTTGGCTGCTGCTGAATCACATTCACTTGTGATAAACTGAATACAGTCTGCCAGTTTGTTGCGAGGTAGCGATGAGATATTCTCATTGATGTCTAAAACCTTGGTAATGATTGGAACTCCACCAAATCTCTTGACCAATTCCATGTAATAAAAGGCTCTTAAAAAACGAGCTTCATATTTCCATCGTTTCACATCTGCTAAACGGGTTTGATAAACCAACTGGGTGCTTGGACTTGGATCGTATTTGTAAAGATCAAAATTAATCTGATCCGTATGAGCGAGAAAATCAGCTACTATGCGAATGGCTCTGAAATAACTAGCCCACACATTATCAGGATTGGAATACTGATTCCATACACCTGTATTAAACTGCTGAACAGTTGAAGTCTCTAATGTAAATTCGGCTTCATCACAGGTTGCTGCCATCATCGCCCCGTCAATATTCGAAAATCCTTCCTGAAGATAAGTATATGGCGACAGTGAAACATTAAGCATGTTGGCATAATTTATGTAAATCTGTTCAGGAGTACCGGTCGTTTTTACATCAGGTGTTAAATCCTCGCAAGCACTTAGCATTACAAATGACAGAATACCAAGTAAAAAATATATTTTTCTTTTCATCCTTTAATATTTTAAATGAAGCATAATTAATTACATCTGTACTCTTATCCCGAGACTAAATGTTCTCACCGGAGGATAACCTGTAATTGTTTCAGGATCTGTAAAGTCCATTTTATCCCATGAAAAAAGATTTGTACCATTAAGAAACACCCTCGCATTATCCATTTTTATTTTACCGGAAATCTTTGTTGGAATAGTATAACCCAATTCAAGGTTGCGAAGTTTGATAAAATCTCCGTTGCGTTGCCAAAATGATGATCCTTTGTAGTTATTCAGGTCGTTTGAAGCTGATAACCTTGGATAAGTGGCTGTTGCCGCAGTTGCAGGAGTCCATCTGCCTAAAGCTATTTCAGAAATTTTCCCATTGTTCTGGAAAGCTGCAAAATAATTACCGCTCAGGTAAATTGTCCTTCCATTAACACCCTGAAATATCATGTCAAGATCAAAACCTTTGTAATTAAAACCGAGATGTACACTTGCAGTGAGGGGAGGAATGTAGGTATTTCCTAATGGATATAAATCTTGTTGATTGATGTTTCCATCTCCATTCTGATCTTTATATTTCAGATCACCGGGAACAACCTGTTGAAAAAGCTGCGTTGGGCTTGCCGCAATATCAGCTGCATCTTTGAAGAAACCCACACACTCATACAAGAAAGACTGTCCGATCTGATGACCTGATG
>CAILKW010000165.1 GCA_903834845.1 uncultured Bacteroidia bacterium
AAGTTCAATTTCAGATTCAATCTTTATCAACCTTTGTTTTACATTTTCCTCCTCTGCTTCCGTTTTCTTATCCCTCTCACGCTCTTTAGCTTTAATCAGTTTATTCATTTGATCCTCAACCTTTGCTACTTTTTCTTTCGAGATAAGTTCTATTTCAGTTGCTTTTTCTATTGCTTCCTCTATCTCCTCAATTGCCTTTTTCTTTTCAGTTTCGGCATTACGGATTAAGTCATTCAATTGATTTATAGATTCGTCAGATTTGATTTTGTTTTGTTCAATCAGATATTCGTTTCCCCTTACAGCATCCTTCTTTTCTCTTATTTTTGGTTGAAATTTTCTTTTTAAATTCTCCGAGTCCTTTACCGCTTTTTCAGATAAATCAGAAACGTTTTTTCTGATTTCCTCTTTCCGCTCAATTAGATCGGCTTTTTCTTTTTCATAATCTGAAACAGTTTTAACAGTTTTATCAATTTCATTCAGGTCAATTTCAATTCCGTAAAAACTACCGCGATTTTCGGAAAGTTTGGGTGACAGTGATAAATTAAACAGTACATTTTTCTCGTCAATAACTTTACCAATTGTATCTTCCCAGCCCTGATAATTATCTGTCAACCAGCCATACAATGAATTTTTGCTATTTTCGATGTACGAATCAATCTCTGCAATTTTGGTGGTTGTGGTGTTAAATTGAACATCCAATTTTTCTTTTTCCTGTTCAAAGGAGTTCTGAAGTTCTTTTTCGTCCATTTCCCAATATTTCTGAAATGTTTCAATTTGACGGGTGGAATTTTCATTTTCCGTCTTCATTTTCCGAAGTAAATCATCGTAACCACCTATCTCTTTTTTGAGTTCATTGATTTCATCTTCAAAAAACCGCTTGTGTTTTAACCCTTCTCTTTTAAGTTTGAAATTTTGGGTGTTTAGTCTTTTATTATCAAAATCTTCACGGGCATTTTCAACCTCTTTTTTGTATTCGTTTCTGATTTCGGTTATTATTTTATCACAACGCTTTCGTGCTTCATCTTTGTAGGTCAGAAACCCCGACCTGATATCTAACTGCTCCTTATTCTTTCTATTTACATAGTCATTCCCTTGGTTTTCAAGGCTGACAATCAAAGCATCAAACTTTTGGGATAATTCTTTGTATTGAGTTGAAAGCAATTCCTTCTCATCAGACAAATTATTTTGCTCTATCTCGAGGTCTGATTTATTTAAAACCCTGCCAATGATTTGAGCAATATTTTTCCTTTCATAATCGTCAGATAATCTTTTAGCAGTTTTTAGTTTATCATCAATAACACTAATATCGCCTCTGATTTTTAGATCCTTAGACTTAAAAGCCTCCAATGCCTTGGTTAGCTTACCTTTCAGGACAATTTCCTTATCATTCTCTGCCTCAACCTTCTCTTTTAAGACAGGTAACTGAACACGAACTTTGTTAAATGCCCAAACTAATTCTTTGGCCAATTGAATTTTCTCTCGCTCCAAATATCGTATAGCGATGTGAAGTTTTGAAATAGAATTTGCCTGAGCTGTTGTTCCCGGTGTTTTAAACTTTCGAATGTCAGTGAGCTGCGTGTCAAAATCTTTTAAATGATGGGTATAGGTATCTAAATCAATCCGTATGTCATTTTCCAACGACATAATGATGGTCTGTTTAATAAACTCAGCTTCCATTTTAGAATTGAGAAAGACATTCTGAATGGTCTTTGGGATATTCTGATAATCACGACTTTCGAGCAAGGCATATCTTTTCAACTCATTCTTTTTACCATCGTGATTGCCGTATAGAATATCTCTGAATTCGATGTGATAATCAATTTTCCGTTTGGTATAGAACACCCTGTTTGCATCAAGTTGTTGAGCTATTCCATCCCAACTGTCGGGTACAATACCATTTGCGCTGACGAAATAATTTCTTTGGTACCCACTATCAAAAAATCTGAAACAAACTTTATGTTGCGACTTATAGGAAACAATGCAATATTTCTCCTCGTTACGAACCACTTCATAAATAATATATGAATTTGGGTGAGCAAAATAATAATCGGTATAGGTTTTCTTCTCTTTTGAAATACCCAGATTTAAAGTGTCGGCATTGTAGAAGAACAGTATTGCACGGAGAACAGTACTTTTGCCTACACCCTGTGTTCCAATAAAGTGTACATTACCATCGAGGTTAATCTCGGAATAAGTAATGTGAGCACTGTTTATAAAGATGATTCTATTAAGGTATCTCATGTTGAACTCCTTCCGGGATATTTATATTATTGATTAATTCTTCAAGATATTTAAAGGAGGAAAGCACTTTATAAGCTTTCAGTATCTCATTTTCCATTTCGACATATCCATCCCTGATCAAAGATTCAATTGCCTTTGAAACTACTTCATGATAAGAGATTTTATCATCAAATTTGAGGGTATTTCTAATGCCATCGGCCTTGTTTTTCAGAACAGCATCCACACTGATTTTAACTGCAATTTCTGAAGGGGTAAAACTATACCCCGATGCAAATGAATTATCAAAACATTTGAAAAAATCAACGATGTCAATCCATCTGAAAGCAATTTCAAGTTTCCGTTCCAAATCAACCTTCTTTTCAGTCCTCGAAAAATAATAGAACTCATCACCCTTTTCGAGAATAAAATTAATGGCAAGGAAGTAGTCGTATAATGATTCATAATTCTCTTTTTCATCAATAACATCAAAGAGTTTCCGGATTACCGGATCGCAGCTATTGGAGCAAATGAACTGACCTTTGCTCAGCAGCTCAAATATTTCACCTGTTTTTTTTGGGACGTTCATTTTTCTTTTCTATTTGGGATAAACCATTGCATACTCTATTTCATTGTGGCGGTTAAAATGTTCCGACACTTCAAACTCTTCTTCAAACATTGAAATCAACTGGCAATACACCGTCACCCGTTCTTCAAAGGAAACCTCCCTTTGATATTTATAATTCAAAACAAAATCGAACAAATGATTGCCTGATGCAGAAAAACTATTTTTGATTTCGTCAAGATTCACAGACACTTCAATTTCTGTCTCCTGATTCAGATATTCGCTTGAAATACCCTCCGCAATCTTTAACAACGGCTTGAGGCCGGGCTTGATGCGTGTATAAATTTTTTCAATACTTTTCCGTATATCGTCATCCTGTAAGCTATCAAGCGAAAGTTTGAGCGGATAAGTTGGTTTTGGTTCAAAGGTTACAGCTTTGCTGTTCCCAACGATTTCAACAATATTTGTTTTAGCCTTAATCTCGAACTGATCTTTCAAATACTTGATCTGCCGTAATTTCTCAATAAACTTGCTTTGATATTTTATCTGATTGATGTATTCGATAATCTGTTTTCGGGTTTCAATTAAATTCTGCCTCGATTCGGTGAAGTCTAATCTCAATTGAATAGTAATCAATTTCAATTCTTCATCGGTAGCGGTTTTAAAAAATGTCAGCTCATCTTCAGTAATCAGTTTCTCGGTCTGCTCAATTAACTGTTGAATTGCAGTTAGCTTCAGTTTATGATTTTCGAGTTTAAGCAGCTTTATTTTGTAATTCGATTCAGTTTTGAAAGTGTTCTCAATATTGCGGCTCAGATCAAGAATATTGCGGATTGTAATTCTTCCAACTTTTCTCAAGGCAGATTTAACCAATTTTAGGTATTTGTATCTTTCACTGTCGCTGTTTGCCTGCAAATAGTAAAGCATGTATTCATCCTTTACCAGCCTGATGTTTTCATTAATGAAAGAAGTATTAATCTCCTCGTTTACTTCCAGAATTTGCTCAAAGAACTGTAAAAACTGGTCGTCAAGTTCAAGATATATACCATTTTGCCTGATAATGTCTTTGCTTACCAACAATTGAATAGTATCGTCGTTGTTATCCAGAACTTCCAGTGCATACTCGTACTTGTACGAAAGTGATTTTCGCTTTTCAAACATCTCAGCCAGCAGTTTATGTCCGCGACTCAATGTATTAAGCAGTTCCCGTATGGAATTGAAATGGTTCATAGATCAAAAATACTATTTTTTAAACACTGAAATTCCGTTTAAACTAAAATGGGCAAATTTTCGTTCTTTTATTAAAATACGCAAGTAAAATTAAATTGTAAATTAGCAACCTTAATTTTTGTAGTGAAGGTCAAATGAAGTTAATCACGCAATCACCGAAAAAGGCTCTTAAATCATTCTTAAAACAAAAACCTTTAAGAAGCGAGATGGACATTTTTAAATCCAACCTTATGGCCTTGCTCGATAAAATTAACACTATTGAGAAACAGCCTAAAGACGAAAGCGAAGAGCATTTAAAAAACAATATCCGTGACTTTTTGCGTGATACTTACTACAAAGACTCTAACGCCATCAATACCAAAGACAAAAAAGATTTGGTAATACATCTCGGAAAAACCACCGACAGCGATGTAGGTGTAATGATTGAAGCTAAGCTACCCACTAACATTACCGAAATGGTGTCGGCAGACTACCCAAACAAAAAAGCACTGTACGAATTAATCCTCTATTATTTTGACGAACGTACCAATGTTGGTAATAACCAATTAAAACAGCTCATAATAACGAATGTAAACGAATGGTACATATTTGATGTCAATTATTTCGACAAATTAATTTATCGTAATTCTCAAATCAAAAAGCTTTATGAAACTAAAATAAACGATAAGAAAGATAACCCATTCTTTTATGAAGAGATTGCCGGAATTTTGCAAAAGACAGATATTGAAATCCCTTGTATTTATTTCGACATCAGGGAATATGATACCATATTGAGAAACAATAAAAAGGAGGACGACTGGGAATTAAATACCTTATTAAAGATATTTTCACCACAGTACCTGCTGAAAATCGCCACCCCAAACGACAGCAATTCTTTAAATGAAAAGTTTTACAAGGAATTACTCCATATCATCGGGCTTGAGGAGGCAAAAGAGGAATCCAAAATTATAATCAGAAGAAAAAAGGAAAACCGCAATCCTGGTTCTTTGATCGAATTAACCATAGACTCAATACTAACTGAAGATCTCCTCCTCCGGTTACCCGACCAATCAGCTTATGGAGCGACCAAAGAGGAGAGAATTTTCAGTGTTTCACTGGAACTTTGTATTACATGGATCAACCGGATTTTATTTCTTAAATTATTAGAAGCACAATTAGTAACTTACCATCAAGGAGATAAGGATTATTGTTTTTTAAACACCAAGTCAATATACGATTTTGACGAATTGTTCAATCTTTTTCACAAAGTTCTGGCAATTAACATTAACGACAGAACCGATGCGATTAACCAAAAGTATAACCGCGTTCCTTACCTGAATAGTTCTCTTTTTGAAATCAGTGAATTGGAAAATCATATCATCAAGATCAATTCACTTGACAGCAATGGACAGCTTGAACTTCTTTCGACTACAATTTTAAAAGAGACGCAAAAAGACAATTACAAACTTCCAACACTCCAATATATTTTTGAATTTCTGGATGCTTACGATTTTGCGAGCGAAGGATCGGAAGATATTCAGGAAGATAACAAACCTATTATCAACGCTTCTGTATTGGGAAAAGTGTTTGAAAAAATCAACGGTTACAAAGACGGTTCCATTTTCACTCCGGGATTCATAACAATGTATATGTGTAAACAATCCATTCGACAGGCTGTGGTTGGAAAGTTTAAACATTATTGTCGTTTCAATGGGTTATCAGATTTTGAAATTTGTACCATAGAAGATGTTTACGAGCTGATTGGCAAGAAATTAGCAAGGCAAAAGGCCAATGAAATAATCAATTCATTAAAAATATGTGATCCGGCTGTTGGATCCGGTCATTTTTTGGTTTCTGCACTGAATGAGATTATTGCTATTAAAAGTGAATTGGGAATATTGATGGACGAAAACGGCAAAACACTTAGGGATTATGAAATTGAAATATTAAATGATGAATTAATTATCACGGATGAAAACGGTAATTTCTTTGCTTACAACTACAAAAATTCCGAAAGTAACCGAGTTCAAAAAACGCTTTTTCACGAAAAGCAAACCATTATCGAAAACTGTTTATTTGGTGTAGATATAAATCCAAATTCAGTGAAAATTTGTCGTTTACGCTTGTGGATCGAACTTCTGAAAAACGCGTACTATAAGGTAGAGACGTTGCAGGCACCGTTTCTACCGGAATTGGAAACCCTTCCGAACATTGATATCAATATTAAATGCGGCAACAGTCTTTTAAGCCGTTTCCCTTTGGACTCTGATTTAGGAAAAGCCTTGAAAAGCATAAAGTATGATATTAAGGCTTACCGGGGTTTTGTTAACGATTACAAAAATGAAAAAAGCCGAGATGTAAAAAGGGGGTTGCAAAAGATCATTGACTCTATTAAAAGTGATTTCAGAATTGAAATTTCAAATAACGACCCTAAAGTAATTGCTTTCAACAAAAAAGGTGGTGAACTTTATGAATTGGTAAGTCAAAAGAGACTTTTTAATGAGGACACTAAACAGTTAAAAGTCAGGAAAGAAAAACAAAAAAAATTGGAAGGCGAAATCAATAAATTAGCATCAGAAATTGATGAAATAAAAAGCAATGTAATTTACAAAAATGCCTTTGAATGGCGTTTCGAGTTCCCTGAAGTGTTGAATAACAATGGAGATTTTGAAGGATTTGATGTGGTGATCGGAAATCCGCCATACATAAGACAAGAAGAAATTAAAAATCTAAAAAATTATCTTCTGAATAATTACAAAACCTACTCAGGGACTGCCGATATTTATGTTTTTTTTGTTGAAAGAGGCTTTGAAATACTAAAAAACAACGGCCATTTTTGTTTTATTATGCCAAATAAATGGATGCAGGCTGGTTATGGCAAAGGTTTGCGCGCGTTTTTACTAAATCTTCAACTCAATTCGGTAATAGATTTTGGCGATTTGCAGATATTTGGCAGGGTTACTACCTATCCGTGTATTTTAGAGGCAGCCAAAGAAAAGTCCATCAACACTTTTAATTCAGTTGAAGTTAAAACACTAAAATTCGATAAAGGATTTGAGTACTATGTAAAGTCAAATATTAAAGAAATTCGCCTTTCTGAATTGTCAGATGAAAACTGGGTTATCTCATCAAGTGCAGATCAAAAGCTGCTTAACAGATTAAAAACAAGATCAGTAAGTCTTTCTGAATATATTAATGGCAGTTCATATCGTGGAATTTTAACCGGCCTGACGGAAGCGTTTTTAATAAATACAGAAACTAAAGAGAGATTAATTAATGAAGATAAAAATTCTGAAAAATTAATAAAACCTTTCCTACTTGGAAGAAATATCAAACCATATACAAGCATAAGAGCCGAAAACTGGCTAATCTTAATTCCGAAAGGATTTACAATCAAGAGAAATCTGCCACCCGATGATCTTAATTATATAAATGAACCAACTCCGCGATATGGTGTAATGCCTTATGATACTGCATGGGAATGGTTCAATAAAACATATCCTGCAATAGCAAAGCATCTGCTTCAATTCGAAGACAAAGCCGAAAAACGTACCGACAAAGGAGACTACTGGTGGGAATTAAGGGCTTGCGACTATTATCGTGAATTTGAGTCACATAAAATAATGTATCAAAAATTCCAAGTCAAACCTTGTTTTATTTTGGACGATACAGGTGTTTATTGCAATGATTCCATTTGGGTTATTCCGAAGGACGATAAATTTTTAGTAGGCTTTCTAAATTCAAAATTAGGTTGGTGGTTGATTTCAAAATATTGCACTGCCATTCAAAATGGATATCAGTTAATCTGGAAATATTTCGGTCAAATACCAATACCCAATATTTCGGAAAACAGGAAAACAGATATTGAAAAATGTGTATGCCGGATACTTAGTGATAAGAAGCAAAATCCAACTGCTGAAACCATCGAAATAGAAGGGCAAATTGATAAGCTGCTTTACCAAATTTATGAATTGACTGAAGAAGAAATAACAATTATAGAAGGGAAATAACACTTATGAAAAAACACACCATCCGCCTACACCCGTTAGGAAAAGAGTTGCAGGTTAACGACCAAACCCCATTGATTGATGTGCTCCATGAATTTGGAATTGAATTTCCATGTGGAGGGAAAGGCACTTGTGGAAAATGCAAAGTCCGCCTTCTTGATGGCGAAATAGAAATTTCAGATGTTCATAAGCAAAAAATCAAACAACTTGGCTTAGCTTACGATTGGCGGCTTTCCTGTTTCAGCTTTGTTACAAACGATATAACACTTGAAATTGAGCAGTTTAACCATTTGATTCTGGCCGATGAAAGCGATTTTGATTTCAAACCACAGGAAGGTTTCGGAATTGCTGTTGACCTTGGTACGACAACAATAGTGGCACAATTGATAGACTTATCATCGGCTAAAGTGTTGGCTGTTGAAACAATGCTGAACCCGCAGGTTAAATTCGGGGCAGATCTGATTTCCAGAATTCAGGCAAGTCTCGATGGTCATTCAAACGAAATGACAGGGATAATACGTTCCTCAATTGGGGTTATGATTAATCTGATGCTGAAAAAACATGAAGTGCCATTGCATAAAGTTGTTCTGGTCGGCAATACTGTTATGCAATTAATTTTTAGTAATTGTGATGTTTCTCCACTATCGTATTACCCTTTTCATACTAACAATTTGGGATTGAAAAGTTTTACTGCTGAAGAATTGGGATGGAATTTTCAGGTTATGGAAAACGTCCAATTCTATCCGTCAATCGGTAGTTTTGTGGGTAGTGATATTCTTGCAGGTATCGCTGCAACAGGTTTACACTGCCAGGATAATTATACTGCACTGATTGATTTGGGTACAAATGGAGAGATCGTTATCGGGAATAAAAACCATATTGTTTGTGCATCAACAGCGGCTGGACCAGCTTTTGAAGGAGGATGTATTTCAATGGGAATGAGGGCTGTTACAGGGGCTATTTCGTCACTGAATCTGATAGACGGAAAAATCGAGGCAAGCGTGATTGGAAACACTACTGCAAAAGGAATCTGCGGCAGTGCGTTAATTGATGCTGTGGCCATTCTCCGAAAATTGGATTTAATTGGGATGTTTGGCGAGATCAACTCAGGAGAACAGCAGATTCAAATTGCCTGGAAGGTGAATCTGTCACAGAAAGACATAAACGAATTCCAACTTGCGAAAGCTGCCATTGCCGCCGGATTGACAATTCTTGCCAAAAATCTTGCAATTGAACTTAGTGATATTGAAAAAATATACATAGCGGGTGGTTTTGGCAACTATATTAACATTGAAAATGTCGTTGAAACCGGAATGATTGAACTTCCGGCAGAAAAGATTCATAAAATGGGAAATACTGCACTAATAGGCGCGAAAATATTCCTGTTTTCCGATATTAAATTGACTGGTGAAATATTGGAAATAACGAGACATATCAATCTGGAAGGTGACCCCAATTTTCAAGACATATATGTTGACAAAATGCTATTTCAGTAAAAAAAATTCTAATACTTAATTTCAAAAGAAACCGAAATAATTTTTCGAAGCTACTGTTTTTTTTTATAGGTTTGCCTCCGTTAAGGAACACGAAAAACTGTAGTTAACAGAAAATACCAAAAAGCATAATTTTGAAAAATGAAAGAAATTAATCGAAGATTGTTTGTGAAGAAATCAGGAGTAGTGGCTGGAACAACATTGGCTGCCTCAATGATTCCGTGGAATGTCAGTTGCAGTAACCCATCTGATATGATAAGGGTTGGTCTGATTGGTTGCAAAAACATGGGATTCAGCGATTTAACAGCTTTTATGGCTGAAGACAATGTTGATTGTATTGCCCTTTGCGATATTGATAAACAAATTCTCGAAGAGAAGGCATCCGAAGTTGAAAAATTGAAAAGCAAACGTCCGCAGATTTTCACTGATTTTAGAAAATTACTGGAATTAAAGGAGATAGATGTTGTAATTATTGGAACACCTGATCATTGGCACGCATTAATGATGGTAATGGCTCTTGAGGCAGGTAAACATGTTTATGTTGAAAAACCTATGGGTCATAGCATCGAAGAGTGCCTGATTATGGTCAAGGCTGCTGCAAAATATCCCAAACAAGTTGTACAGGTTGGTATGTGGCAAAGGAGTTCAAAACATTGGTTTGATGCCTCCGATTATGTTCGTTCCGGTAAACTTGGTGATGTAAACCTAGTGAAAGCTTGGATCTATAAAGGAATGGGCGAACCAGTTCCTGCTCAACCCGATTCAGTTGCTCCCGATTACGTTGATTACAATATGTGGCTCGGGCCTGCTCCTGCGCGACCTTTCAATAAAAACCGTTTCCATTACGATTTCAGGTGGTTTTGGGATTATGCCGGCGGTGCTATGACGGACTGGGGGGTTCACCTGCTTGATTTTGCCATTTACGGAATGAATGTAGGATATCCCGATTCGGTTTCACCAGGAGGAGGTTGCTATCTAAACAAAGGAGTTATTGAAACCCCTGATATTCAGCAAGCTTTATACAGTTACCCCAAACATACAATGATTTGGGAATGTGGCATGATTCCCCGAATGGGTCCTTATGGAATGCATCATGGTGTTTCATTTACAGGAACAAGAGGTACATTGATAGTTTCAAGAAACGGGTGGCAGGTTACCTCTGAAGTGAGTAATAAAGATCAGAAAAAATATATTGAAAATGTTCCAAATCAAGCGGCAATCGGTGGATTAAAAGATCATGTAAAAAACTTTCTGAATGGAATTAGAAAAGGTGAAAAACAAAATGCCCCGGTTGAAGTTGGTGCTCTTACCGCCATCACTTCTGAAATGGGAAATATTGCCTACCGCACCGGACAACTTTTGCATTGGGATTCCACAAATATGAAATTCGCTGAAGAAGAGGCCAATAAACTTGCGAAACTTACCTATCGGGAACCTTGGAAACTTCCTGTTTTCTGATTTTTTAAAGACGTTTATTATATGGAAAAAAGAGACCGTCCGATTTCGCAAATCGAATGGTCTCTTTTCTTTTTACGCCAAACAAACCTCAAAAACCCACTAAAACATGTAACAAGTAATTTGCAAACAAAAGTCGGTCTTATTGTTTGATCGTAAACAAGTAACTTCCGGATTTTAAATACAAAATATTCACATTATTTTCTTTCTTAATAATTCTAATTGCAGTATTTTCAGATAGTTCCTTTTCGTTTTCGAGAATTTTTTCCCCTTTCAAAAGCATTTCGGCTGTGCTGTTTGGTGGAATCGTTACATGATAACTAATTTTCTTTCCTGTTCTTTTCCACGAAGATAAAATCTTTCCGAAAGGTCCGATATGGCTCGCTTCAAAACTATCGAGTCCCTTTACAAAATCAGGTTTCAAAACAATGTTTTTAAATCCCGGCTGATTTTCGTCAGGATACATTCCTCCCAAAGACTTATAGAACCATGCCCCAATTTCTCCAAACATGATGTGATTCAGCGATATATCAGACTTAGCGTTAATTGGCCAATTCTCATATAAGGTAGTTGCTCCGTTAACCATCCACCATCCCCAGGAAGGAAAAGTCTTCTGTAATGCAACTTCATAAGCAAGATCAGAATAACCGTTTGCACTCAAGGCATTCAAAATAGTCTTTGTTCCAAGCAAACCAACATCAATGTGTTTTCCATCTGCAATAACACGGTTTGCGAGATTTTCAGCTACCTTACTTCGTAGTTCCTCAGGAACAATTCCCCAGTGAAGAGGAGCGCTCAATTCAGTTTGAAAACCACTTCCGTAAATCCCTGTTTCACGATTAAGATACTTTAAGTTAATAGCGTTTTTAATCTTTATTGACAGAGCATTATATTTTTCATAATCAGACTTTTTACCCAATATATTTGCAGTTTTTGCGAGAATTGAAGCATCAGTGTAATAGAAAATCGAAGATGTCAATTCTTTTGGTGCTTTTGATTTTACCGGTATCCAATCTCCAAGTCCCCAATCTGTTAGTCCAGAGGGACTAATGTTTGTAATGTGGTCAACATAGCGACAAATGTTGTCATAACAATCGGTAAGCAATTTAACATCCCCATAAAATAGGTAAATATTCCACGGTATAATTGCAATAGTGCTCGTCCAGTCGGGACCATTTGCCCAAGTATAACCCCATCCGCTTGTCGGAATAATAGCGGGAAGCACTCCGTTAGGTTGTTGTTCATCACGGTGATCAGCCAGCCATTTTTCATAAATCGTCAGTCCGTCAAAATTATAGAGAGCAGTCTCAATAGCAGTATGGGCATCACCAGTCCATCCGTTTTTTTCACGTTGCGGACAATCGGTTGGATACCCAAATAAATTCGATAAATATGAGCTGTTGGTAGCCTTCCATATCTTGTTAAGAATTGAATCTGAAGATTGAATATACCCGACTACCGGCACATCGCTATGCATAAAATACCCCGTCAAACTTTCCTTATAAAGATCAATCGGCTGATTACTGGTGACCTCTATATACTGAAATCCTTTATAATTAAAGGCAGGCTTAAACACCTCCACTCCAACTCCCTTTAAAGTATATATATCAGTTCCAAAGGGATCTGACTGATCTGTTGGCCTGTAATGGGCATCAATATTCGATTGATCTACCAAACCATCTGCGCCAAGTCGTTCTCCATGCTTCAAACGAATGATTGTTCCCGAGGAACCACTGACTTTCAGTTGACTTACGCCTGCAATATTTCGCCCTAAGTCAAATAGATAGTGATGATCGTTCAATTTAATCATTTTCGAAACAGGAATTTCTTCAACATCCCTAATCGGGTGAAGGACTTGTGCAACTACATTTACAGAGGGAGCGGCCACAGGAATAGCGTTTTTCCATTTTGATTCATCAAAACCTGTGTTATTCCATTCCTTTTGAAATAATCTTGCATCAACATGTTCACCAGTATAAATGCTGTTAAAAACAACTTCACTTAATGAAGTTTTCCAATCAATTCCTGATGTTACGATCTCTTGTGAACCATCGGTGTAAGTAATCCGGATATCAAGGCAAAAACTCGGTCTCGCACGCCAGGGAGCCTGATCGAAATACCATACTGCCGTGGACTGGTGATTGTACCACCCATTACCCATTAGAACACCAATTGCATTTTTACCCTCTTTCAGTGATTTGGTAATATCATAAGTGACATAAAGTGTGCGGCGATCGAACCGGGTGTACATTGGGTCAAGCCGATGATTGCCAACCTTTGTTCCATTCAGATACAATTCGTACAATCCTGCTGCTGCAATGTATGCCCGCGCTGAACCGATACGCTTGTCAGCAGAAAACTCTTTACGAAACATGGGTGCAGGTTTCAGCTGAATATCTCGTGTATCAGTAATCCAGGTACCTTTCCAGTTCTGAATTTCCATCATTCCCGTTTCAAAACTTGACGGAATGGAATTTGAAGAAAGGTTGTCAGATGAATCCCAGACCTTTACGTTCCAAAAATAACGGGTAAAAGGAGCAAGAGGCGAACCTTTGTATTCGGCCAACATTCGGTCAGAAACAATTTTGCCGGTCATCCACTTGTCACCAACTCCTGTAATTACTTTGAGTGAATCAGTTCCTACGGTAATCTGAAAGGCACTTTGGGCAGCATTACGTCTTTCATCAGTAAGAAACCATGTAAACCGGGGATTTTGTGAATCTATTCCTATAGGATTCACAATGTATTCACAGCGTAAATTTCCTGCTTCGCAACCCGCAAACGTTCTTTGATGGGTTGAAAACATAAAGGATAGCAAAAAAACAACGAAAATCTTTGTTCTCATAAACTGATTTTTAATTGGTTCAATAGTAGCAATTTTTCCTGAAATATCCCCACTACGTTTCCAAAATATTTTATATTTGTAATTTAATCCCAATTTGATGATTTCTTATGGAATTTCAGTTTTCAATGATTAAAATCCCTGAAGGAAAATCCTTTTTAGTTCAAAAACAGCAATTCCATGATCTGACAGGCGTGCATTCTGACAAAAACTATGAGCTTATTTTGATCTCTTCAGGGTCAGGAAAGCGGATTGTCGGAAATAATATATCATCTTTTGAAAATGGAGATTTGGTGTTAATCGGACCGGATTTACCACATAGTCATGAATTATTTGAAAAGTATAGAATCCATAACCCTGAATGCTTTGTATTGTATATTTCAAAAACACTGATCAACTTTGAAATGATGGATATTCCTGAGCTTGAATTAATTAGAAATCTATTTCGGAAAGCATTAAGCGGTTTGGTTTTTAGTGGTGTTGAAGTGAGTACTGCCGAAAAACAGATAAAACAGTTACTGGGTTTGACCGGTATCGAAAGTTTTATTACAATGATTAATCTGTTGAAAACGTTGGCAGGAATTGAGCAACAAAAAATACTATCACTTACACCTGAAAGGCCATTAGGTTTTTACAGGGATATAAATCAGATTAAGGTTATTTACGATTACGTTGTACTTCACATTCAAGATGTTATCACACTTGACATAGCAGCAGGCTTGCTTAATATGGCTCCGGGATCTTTTTGCCGGTTTTTTAAGAAAAGAACAGGGAAATCTTTTATTCAATATGTGAAAGAAATTCGTATTAGTATTGCTGCTAAAATGCTATCGGATTCGGAGTTACCCATTGCTCAAATTTGCTTTGAGAGCGGATATAACAATCTCGCTAATTTTAATTTTTATTTCAAAAGTATAATGAAAATGACCCCGACTGAATATCGTAAAAACTTCAGATAAGTCCAACTTTCATTAGAATCATAGTCAAGCGATTCCCTTTAAATGTTAAAACAATCATTTTTTTTGCCGTCAGATATTTAATACGAATTATTTAGTCTAAATTCGCATACATTTTATAAAACTATATGTCTGCTTCTTTGTCCTTGAATAACTGCGAAAAATGTACAGTTTGCACAGTTGATTGTTGTCTTAATCATAAAAATTGCGGCACTACTCACATCTTTAATAAACTCAGCAAAAGTGAGCTCGAATCAGTGATGGAGACCAAAAGACGAATAGGGTTTCGAGCCGGGGAAACAATCGCAAAACAAAATACACCAATGACACATCTGATTTGCATAAGAAGAGGTCTGGCAAAAGTTGTTTCAGAAGGACCCAAAGGTAAAAATCTGATCGTTGACTTGATAAAAGATAATAATATTTTCACAGGAGGGGGTACCGTCATTGACGACAGTCACCACTTCACAGTAACAGCCCTAACCGATGTTGAGTGTTGCTTTATTGAAACATCAAAAATTTTCACCTTGTTGTCAGTTAACAGCAGTTTTGCTATAGAATTGTTGAAACTTTATAATGGGCAGCATATCAAAATGCATAAAATACTCATCAACTTGATTCATAAATATATGCCTGGCAGAGTTGCCGATACGCTACTGTACTTAAAAAACGAGATTTATTTGGCAAATCCCTACCAATTTATTCTTACTAAACAGGAACTTGCCGACATGTCGGGAATGACAAAAGAAAGTTTTATTAGGAATTTAAAAGATTTTGAGGATTCCGGTATAATAAAACACTCACGAAATACAGTCCATATTATTAAAGAAGAAGACCTTATAGAGATAAGTAAGAATGGTTAATTGATATATGTCAGTTATTATATGATATATTACCTGATTGTAGGTATTATATATTCGCTTTTGTTTGCAAAAATATCAACTTTATTACTTTCGTTTATTTGTTTTGCATTAATACTTTTACAATCTCAAATTTTTATGAGAGAATTTAATTTAATTTCACATTTTTTAAAATATCAATAATAACTTTAATTCAGTGAATTCTATGAAACTTAAAAATGTTATTCAACTTTTGTGTTTTGCATTTGTATTGATGTGTATTGCTCCGTCATGTGTAAAAGAGGGTCCAATAGGTTACACGGGTAATGCGGGTGAAAATGGTAAAGACGGTGCTAATGGCAAAGATGCCAACGCTACTTGTTTGACATGCCACGCTCAGGCAAATATGGCGGCTAAGGAAGCTCAATACGATATGTCCGATAAAGGAACACGTACTGCAAGATCAGGTAAATATTGTGCCAGATGCCACTCTACCGAAGGCTTCCAGGAAATCGCAACTATGGGTACATTTGTCGTAACAAACGAGATGCTTAATGGTACAAAAATTACTTGTGCTGCTTGCCACAAACATTCAGGCTTTGATTTTGCTACTGATGCAAATTCAAAAATATTAAGAACTATTAGTCCTGTTTACTTGAACTACGAAAACTATAACCTGACTACAAATGCATTTGTGGCAACAAAATCTACGGATTATGGAAGCATAAACAATTTATGTGCTAACTGTCATCAGATTCGTAGTACAACTGTGGCTACTTATACCGATCCAACCCCACCCAAGGGGACACCTGTCACAACCCCGGTTAAATATACTGCTGTACCCTATTTCCCAGTCGCTAATGTTACTGGTAGTATTACTCAAAATACATTGGTTAAATACAGGGCAGGTACTAATTTTGGTATTCATGAAGGAGCCAATCAACCAGATTATCTGATTAGCAGAGGTGGTTATGAATATGCGGGTAAAACCTATACAAGAAAAACTGCTCACAGTGCTGACAAATGTACAGATTGTCATTTTAATGTATATGATGCAACTGCAAAAACAGGTGGTCATACAATGAAAACAAATTTAAAAGATCCTAAATGTGTTGGTTGCCACGACCTTACGACTAAAATACCTGCAACTTTAGTTACTATTAATTCTAAATTAACAGAATTAGGTGAATTACTTTCTGCCAAGAAAATATTTAAGAAGACTACCAACGCTACTACAGGAGCTGTTTCGTACAGTGCTCAATTTAGTCACGATTTTTATGGAACCGTTCTTCCGACAACAGCTTCTGCTCCTACAACCTATGCCTTGACACTTGCAGGTGCAAATCTGCCCAGCGCAACGACAGGTTTGCTGGTTTATAATAGTTTAGTGACTTGGGCTGCTGACACCGATTTTGCAAACAGAATTGGTCGTGAATGGACTTATGGTGAATTAGGTGCAGCTTTTAATTACACTTACGTAAATACAGTTGCAACTGCAGCAAATAAAGGTATTCATAATCCTATTTATGCACTGGAGCTTTTACAATCTTCAATTGATTATTTGAAGTAAGCTATTGATGTAATCTAATCTTAAAAAGGCTTCTGTTTTTAAAAATGAAGTCTTTTTTTGTATTAACATTTAAAATGAATACCATGAAACTTACAATATTTGTTATTTTTATTTTCCTTTCGTTGTTCATAAGTGGCTGTAAGTACGATTTTATTATTCCGGTTGAGGTTCCTGTTATTGACACGGGTGGTAAACCAATCAGCTTTGCAACTCAAATTGCACCCATTTTTTCCAACGGTGATAATTGTACATCTTGTCATAAATCGGGAGGCCAAGCACCGGATTTATCTGCTGCCAACGCGTATTCGCAAATTATGTCGAAATATGTAAATACTGCTACCCCCGATCAGAGTAGAATATACTCTTTTCCCGCGCCTACCAGTAGTACCCATACGTGGAAAAAATATACTGCAGGTGATGCTGCGATTCTTCTTGCATGGATA
>CAILKW010000166.1 GCA_903834845.1 uncultured Bacteroidia bacterium
AATAAACATGGATTTGTTTACAGATAAAGAGCAAACGATTAAACTCCACTGCCATTGTCAACAAAAATCGATAGCTTCTTCGCAATCAACACTTTCAATGCTTTCTTTCCCAAAGAACTACAAAGTTTCTGAAATACCATCGGGTTGCTGCGGCATGGCCGGTTCTTTTGGTTACGAAAAAGAGCATTACGAAATTTCGATGAAAATTGGGGAATTGGTTCTTTTTAAACAGATCGAAAACACGCCATTGGATACAATTATTTCTGCACAAGGAACAAGTTGCCGTCACCAAATTAAAGACGGTACCACCCGAACGGCTTTGCATCCGGTTGAAATATTATATGGGGCTTTAAAACCTTGAATTAAATAACATG
This sequence comes from uncultured Bacteroidia bacterium, assembly GCA_903834845.1. Lineage (GTDB taxonomy): Bacteria > Bacteroidota > Bacteroidia > Bacteroidales > Prolixibacteraceae > JAAFHB01. The sequence continues at coordinate 375 of CAILKW010000166.1, forward strand.
AAACGAATTATTTGGATTCTGGGAATTTCTGGCACTTTTGTTCCGAATCCGGTTAAGGCATCTTCTGAAAAGCTGGAAACACAAAGGCCGAATATCGTACTGATCATAGCCGATGATCTAGGCTATGGAGAGTTAGGATGTCAGGGTAATCCACAAATTCCAACCCCGAACATTGATGATCTTGCAAAAAAGGGGGTCAGGTTTACATCAGGGTATGTGACTGCCCCGAACTGCAGTCCATCAAGAGCAGGTATCCTGACCGGAAAATATCAGACCAGGTTTGGTTATGAAAACAATCCAATCGGGGCAAAAAATGATGATCCTGGTTATGGCCTGCCAACCAATCAGAAAACCATGGCAGAAATACTGCACAACAACGGTTATGCAACGGCGGTGATAGGGAAATGGCACCTCGGAGGAACGGCAAAATACCATCCTATGCGCCGCGGATTCGATGAGTTTTTTGGCTTTTTGCATGAAGGCCATTCTTATGCTTATCCTACTTGGAAAGACGTTACTTCCATGTACAGACGACTAACATTGCCGGATGGGACCAAGGGCAGGTGGATTCATGGTAATACGGTCTATTATACTGCAATGGGATACGATGAACCTCCTTATGATGCCAATAATCCAATCATGCGTGGCAGCCAGCCTGTTGAAGAAAGCACCTACCTCACTGAAGCTTTCTCCAGAGAAGCCATCAGTTTTATAGACCGGAAGAAAGATCAACCTTTTTTCCTGGAGGTAGCGTTTAATTCGGTTCACAGTCCCATGCAAGCAAAAAATGAAGACCTGGCAGGACTTTCCGGTATCGAAGATATTCAAAGGAGAATATTTGCAGGCATGTTGATCAACATGGATCGCGGTATCGGCCAAATCATTCAAAAACTGAGAGAATCCGGTCTGGATGACAATACGGTCATCATTTTCTTAAGCGACAATGGAGGCCCGACAAGGGAACTGACATCGAGTAACTTACCTTTGCGAGGTGAGAAAGGGAATTTGTACGAAGGAGGGATCAGGGTACCATTTATCATTCAATGGAATGGTAAAATTCCCGCAGGTACTACTTATGAAAAACCAGTTATTTCATTAGATATTTTGCCGACTGTCGTTGCAGCCACAGGTGCGGAAACCCCGCAGGATATAGATGGGGTGAATTTGTTGCCATACATTACAGGTAAGGAAGCAGGACAGCCGCATCAATGCTTATATTGGCGACAGAATGGATTGACAGCCTTGCGCAGTGGAGACTGGAAGATATTCAACAAGAAATCAAACAGTTTGCAACCTGAATGGGAACTTTATAACCTCGTGGATGACATTGGGGAAACGAATAATCTGGTAAAACAATTCCCTGATAAATTCAAGGAATTACATACGAATTGGAATGAATTAAATGTGAAAATGGTGGATCCGCTTTTCAAATGAATTGTATGAAAAATATTTAATTTCTGTAAATGATATTGACAATAAAATAACAATCATGAAAAAATCTTTAAGTATAATTTGTATTTCCTTGCTTTTGATGTTTTGTTTTGAAGGCAAAGCTCAGCTTCAAAAATCTTTTGAGACTCCTGCTGCTGAATTCCGACCGAATTTAAATATTCATAGCACACCCAAAGACCCCGGGAAACAGGATTCAATATTAAATCAGTACTTGCTAAACGGGTATGGCGGACTGGCGACCAATGTAAACTGGACAGAAGATTACCTTAAAAATAATACTGAAATACAATCAATGTTCAGGTTTGCAAAAAGTGCCGGATCGAAGGGAATGAACGTTTGGTTGTACTACGAAAATTGGTATCCCTCTGGTATGGCGGGTGGATATATTCTTGAAGAACACCCTGACTGGGAGGTAGAAGGTCTGCTATTTAAAGACACCGTTTCCGTTGGGCCATCAAAAATCAACCTGAAGGTTATGCAAGGAAAGATTGTTGCTTTAAAAGGAGTTCCGGTTGTAGATGGGAAAAATCAGTTGAAAAAAACCATTGATCTTAACAAAAATGTAGAGAATGGGTTTCTGAAATGGGATGTACCCAATGGAACATGGCGAATTGTTCAAATTACCACTGATGTTCTAAGGAAAGGTTTTCAGTCTGGTACCGATCGTGGAGGAAAGGTTCGTTATTACCCCAGTCTATTGATGCCCGAAGTTACTCAACGTTTTATTGAACTGACTCATAAAAAATATGCCGATGTATTGGGAGATAAATTGGATAAACTGTTCTACTCTACTTTTACCGATGAACCATCGCTTATGGCACAACCTCATACTAATCCGGGTCATGGCGTTTATCCCTGGAAGAAAAATCTTTCATCAGAAATTGAAAAACGTTTTGGTTATAATCTGGAAGATAAGTTATTGCAACTTATGCTTGATGATGGAACGGAAGGGCAGAAACTCCGTTATC
>CAILKW010000167.1 GCA_903834845.1 uncultured Bacteroidia bacterium
TCTTGAAATTAGAAATAATATCATATTTTTCTAATTTACTGGCAGACACAACATTTGTGTTTAACCAGGGATAATATGCAACTCCATAACTTAAGTAAGATGATTCTATTTCATTTCTTAATACACTGATAGGGTCATATTGATTTGTATTTAATGAAACGAAAGTATCAGAATCATAAACGGTATTATCAATATAAGCATCTATTAAAGTGATTCGACTTTGAACTTTACCACAATGTTCTAAGCTAAGATTCATCATTTTATAATAATCAGATTGCGGAAGGGATAGAGCATCCGGAATTAGAATCATTGTAGGTCCTTGCTCCATCTCTAATAACTCAAACACTGTTTTACTTATTCCTGAAAGAGAAATATTAATAAAGTCACTAATATCAGTGCCGTTAGATCCTTCCTTTTCATAAGTTCCAATTGACATAATATAGCAACTCCTTCCTCCGTTTGCAAAAAACAGACGAAGGCTGTTGTACATATAAAACAACTTTTCTATAGAAATTCTATATGGTTCGCCATTTAGTATTACCTCTGCCGGACTGGCAACAAAAGTTTCTTCTTCGGATGGATTAACAGCATTTAATTTAAAAGTGGATTTTGCGCCTGCACCAAACATAGTAGTATAATCACGAAGCGATTCTATACGTATCGGTTTGTTTTGCAAAGATACACCCTTAAAATTAACTCTTTCGGTATATCCAATAAAAACCGGTAATGCGGTTTCAACGGCGACAACTGAATTTGGGAATGAATGGAGCTCTTTTATATAAACTCCCGGAACTTTTCTTTGTGATACCATAATGAAATATTTAATTGTGAAAGTAAAAGAAAAAAACGTATTATTGTCAGTTATTAGAATTCTTTGCAATGACATAAAAAAAAATGAATAGCATAATATAATGGATAGCGAAAATAAAGATATATTACTTAAAGTTTTGATGCTTAAAAACGATACACCTGTTTATTTCATTGACTGGTGTTTGTTTACGGCTCTTGGTATGGATGCGTACATTGGTAACATTCATTTTATTTGCGCAATTGATACTTTTGAGAGTTTCCACCCAAATATTTTTGCACCGAAATCTTTTGAGTATGACCATTCATTGACCTGCGAACAAACACTCAACGCGCTTTTAGTTAATGATGAAGTGGTTGACTATATACAATCCAACGGCCCGGGCAAGTTGCTTACATGGCTTCTCGATGAAGAGTCGGAACGATTAGCAGCAAACCTTGGTTTAGAAATTTGCCTACCCCCCGTTTCACTTCGTCATCAATGGGATAATAAGGCAAATACGAATCGTTTGGCAGAAAAGGCTGGAGTACCATGCGTGCCTTATATTCTTTCAGCAGTGAATGATTATTCCCACCTAATCAGTATAGCAGCACATCTGGGCGAACACTTGGTAGTGCAAATGCCTCATGGATTGGGAGGACAGACAACATTCTTCATTTCTGATGAGTCCGATTTCGAGAATCACAAAGCGGAGATTACAAACGGTGAGGAAATGAAAATTATGACACGTATTCGATGCAAAGGTGCAAGTTTGGAAGCTTGCATTACCCGGCACGGTGTGGCAGTTTCACCGTTGTTATTTGAATTGATTGGTATTCCTGAAATTAATATTTATCGGGGTGGATGGTCTGGTGATGAATTTTTTCCTTATGCATTTCCTGACCATATTATACAATTGGCCAAAGAGTACTCAATAAAAATGGGTGAAGAATTACGTAAAGTTGGCTATAAAGGATATTTTCAGCCTGATTTTTTAATAGATGAAGACTCGAATACATTGTATTTAGGAGAAATGAACCTTCGTTTTTCGGGTTTTACACCACTTATAAATAATGCAAATATTGCAGAACAAGACATTCCACTTTTTTTATTGCATCTTGCTGAATGGATGGATTTTGACTATTACATTGATATTACGGCCATTAATGAGTGTTGGACAGATCAAAATCATTTAGAAGCCTTATCTTTTTTACATGTCAAAAATGTAAAAGAAACATTTGCCCGACCAATTCCTACCGGTATCTATCAATTAAACGTTGATGGAAGCGTTGTATGGGTACGGAATGCCACTTCTCCAAAGTTTATTGAGAAAGAGAACGAAATATTTTGGTTTTCAACAGCTGGAAAGCACTCCATAATTAAGTATGGCGATGAACTTGGCGGATTATTCCTTCGAGGGCGCGTTACCACAGAAGGTAAAGAACTCACTTCTAAAGCAAAAGACTGGATTAATGGTATATTGAATTTAGATGACAGCCACAGTGTCAAACGTGGATAATAGTGTTAAGAGTTCACTATTTTCGCTTGTTGGTTTACGCAATAAGAATTGCTCAATAGACTTAATACCATGACCAATTTCAGAAATATCTAAACGTAAGTCAGAACGGTAAGAAGCACTGGCAGAAACTTGTCCTATACAATTAGCGGATCCACATTGACAAGGAAAAGTGTCGAAATGAGAAAAATAGCACCTATAATCTTCTACAATTTCCTCACCCTCATGAATATCGCGAATGGCAATACTTATGTTGTCGAACTGAACTAATGCCGTAGAGTTTGGCGAACAACTGTGGTTTACGTATTTACCTTCATCCCAAGCCACTATAACCCGATTTTGAAAGTCCATATAGCTATAAATATCTAATTTTTGTCGTTGCTTTTCATCTAAAGAGTTATAAGTACTTAGCGGAATTTTTATATCGAGGTCATCTATAATCCATAGTATCTCTCCGCGTTTAAAGGCTCTTTTGGCAAATAAACCCAATCCTATGTGGGTATGTTTTACATATATGTCAGGATGAATCATATTCGATAAATTATGCAATAAAGACTTTATTAATAAATTGGCAAATGTATAATAATTTTATTTTGTGACATGTAAATTTTTGACGGATTACACTCGGAAAAAATTGAATAAATTAACTCAGGTTGTGTGCCAAGGTAAAAATCACCAATAGTTTGGCGTACTTTTTTTTGTCCTTCTACTTTTAATACACCCTTATTTGTAACAATAGTTGCTGCATTTTTCAAGTTCGTATTTCCGAAAAATTGATTTTTGAAGTCAAACATTTAATCCTTGGATTTTAAGCTCTGCATCAAGTCGCAACTCAAATCCCGGAAATCTCATTTTCACCTTCTCTGATAGCTCAATCGGCATAAAAGGAAATAAGCTCTTACTCAGCCATTCACTCCAAATGGACTTTATTCAGCTTCGCCCCTTCAGTCACATTCCCCAAAATAGAAATTGCACATAATCAGGGTATTATACAATTTACTTAATTTTCGACAAAAATCGAAGCAAGAAATTAAATACCATCTTCAAAAATAATCAAAAAAATTTTTAATTGGCACTCTTGTCCCAAAGAAAACCGGAGTACCGCCTAAAATATCGGGGTCAATATTTATTACTCGTCCGTCCATATCGTGAAATTTATATTTGCAAATTTAGTCAATTTTGTCGAATCGCATTATCCTTTTTAGGACAGAAATTGCATTTGGATACTTTGCCAAGTATCATATCCAAAGTACTTAAAATGCTAGTTTTTTATGCAATCATAGCATTAATAATCAGTACAATAAAAACAACGAAAGCATAGGAGTTTATCAGGATAAAGGCGTTGGTGATTTTTAAAGAGTCTTTTTGATGAAAGAGAAACCGGTAAAACATTGTGATAAACAGAAAGTTCAATATTACTATTGAAAACATTAGAATTGGTTTCAGATTGAATCCAAAGAGAGGGAAAAGCATCAAAAAAAGTGAGGTTACTAATCCCCAGCCAAACACCACCGTTTTAATCTGTCGTTGGTTCAGTATTTTCGAAATGGATGCAAAACCTGCTGATTCATACTCCTTTCCATATTTAATAAGTAGTAACCAAAAATGAGGAATCTGCCACAAAAAGACGAAAACGGCTACAAATAAAACGTTAGGATGAAAGACATAAAACCCTGCGGATGTCCAGCCAATCAGAGGTGGAACAGCTCCAACAAGTGCACCTGGAATTATGGCAAGCCAACTCTTTGTCTTTAGAGGAGTATAAATCAAGTTATAGAACACAATATTCGATAAGCCGAGCAACATTGGCAACCATCCGTTTAGACTTAGCAGTATTGTTCCTGAGGTTATAAATAAAACTGTAATTACAGAGGCAGCCGGAAGCGAAATTTCACCGGCAGGAATTGGTCTTAGTTTAGTTCTCTCCATCAAGGCGTCAAGGCGGCACTCCTGAACCTGATTTAAAACTGAAGTACCTGCTGCGAGGAAAAAAACACCGGTAAAAAGGAAAATCAAACTCAATTGAGGAGGAGTTCCTGTCAAAAAATACCCTGTCATGGCAGAAATTGCAACCATAAGTGATAATCGAATTCTAACCAGCCTGATTAGAATATAGAAAAATCGGGATAGATTATTTCGGTTCACCTGCTTTTTTAAAATAATCTATAATTTTATCAATATCTTCAGCTTTGATAATTCCCAAATATGATTTCATAAGTCCTATGTTATACCCTTTTACAACTTCAAAATTGGGTTCGAGAATTGATTTTTTAATATAATCATCAAGTGCATCAACCTGTTTCTCACCCTGAGCAGTTATAACCGCTCTTTTAGAACCGTAAAGTCCTTTAAAGGAAGGCCCTACAATCTTAGCACCATCGAGTGAATGACAAGTAAGACACCCATTTGCCTTCAGGATGGTCAGTCCTGGATGGTCAGGAATATTTCCGGTAGGTTTTAAATCTGCCAGCCATGAATCAAAAGCGACACTGTCAACCACAATTGCTTTTGCAGTCATTGCGGAGTGAGCCAAGCCACAATATTCGGAACAGAAAATATCAAATTCACCCTTTGATATTGGCTTAAACCACAAATAATTGTCGTATCCGGGTATTACATCTTCCTTTACTCTGAACGCAGGAATAAACAAGCTGTGATTGACATCGGCTGAAAAAAGATTCATCTTGACATTCCGGTTATAAGGAACAATAAGGTCTTTTGATATTTTCCCGTTACCATAATCAAAACTCCATGCCCACATCCGGCCTATTGCTTTTATCTGCATGGCATCGGCAGGGACCTCACGCATTGGCGTAAATCCAACAGTTCCATAATAAAACATTACCATGACGATAATAAGTGGAATCACTGTCCACATAATTTCGAGCTTTGTGTTACCTGAAAATTGCATCGGAACCTTTCCCTTTTTTCGCGAAAAGTGAACCACGATAAAAATCATTAAGGCGGTAATGCCAATTGTGAAAATAAAAGCAATGGAAAAAATAAATATAAACGCTTGATCAACTGCTTCAGCTAAATTAGATGCTCCGGAGAATGTAGTTTCCATAATATGGGAAATTATCTGAAATAATAATCAATAAAAGTAATCACGATAACTATCGCGAAAAGAAGGAATACACCTCCAACCATCAAACGCAAAAGAAGATTTTCGAATTTGAGGTGCATAAAATAGGTCAGTACAATCGCCGCTTTTACAGATGCAATTAAAAGGGCCACTAATACGGTGAAAGCTCCAAAATGAAACTTAATTGCAAGAACAGATATTGTTGTGAGAAGCAAAAGAATCAGCAATACGGTCCAGTTCAGCGAATAGCTTGAAATATGATTGTCGTGGTTTTTCATTCTACATTAGCTTTATAAATCAATAAATGTTATGTAATAAGGTACAGCAGTGGAAAGAGGAAGATCCATATCAGGTCAACCAGATGCCAGTAGAGTGCGCCGTTTTCATGCAATAAGTAGTGTTCCTGATTTATTTTGCCTGAATTCAACCTGAACATGACAATGGTTAATAAAACTCCACCGATTATTACATGTAAAGCATGTAACCCGGTCATCATAAAATAAAGACCAAAAAACATGATTTCCCCATGAGGCAGCGTTTTCATCACATCGGAACCGGGGTAAAGGTTTAGAGAGAACTTATGACCCCATTCAAAATATTTATTCAACATAAACACTCCTGCCAAAAGTAATGTGATAAATATCAATCCTATAGCGAGATTTGGCCTATTCTTTTGTATTGCTGTCAGCGACATTGCAACAGTCATACTACTCACAAGAAGAACAACAGTATTTGTTGCTCCGATAAATGCGTTGAGTTCGAGTGCTGCCTGATGAAATTCGCCGGCGTATTTTGAACGCATCACCGCATATACGATAAAAAGCCCACCAAACAGGAAAAGTTCGGTAAAAAGGAATAACCACATTCCCATTTTTCCGGTATCGCTGTCAATGTATTCGCTGTGTTCGGTTGTTGACATAAATCTTTAGTATTATTTAGTATATGGATGATCGAAAATATATGGCTCACGGGTAATAACAGGCACTTCATCGAAATTTTCGTGAGGAGGTGGCGATGGAATCTGCCATTCAAGCGTTACACCATGCCAGGGATTTGATGGAGCAATTGCACCTCGCCTGATATGGTAAACCAAATTGGAAATCATCCCAATCAAACCGATTATCAGAATGAAAGCACCAATGGTAGAGATCATTTGTCCTGTTTGAAATTTTGGGTCGTAATCGAAATAACGGCGTGGCATCCCTTGAAGTCCAATAATAAATAATGGGAAGTAAAGTACATTGAACCCTGTGAAAAGGAACCCCCATGAGATATTTGCCCATCTGTTGCTATACATTCTGCCATATATTTTAGGATACCAATAATGAATTCCGGCAAAAAATCCAAATCCCATTCCTCCGAAAATGATATAGTGAAAATGGGCAACCACAAAATCGGTGTTATGAGTCTGAATATTTGTTGCTAAGGAGCCGAGTGTCAATCCGGTAAAACCACCTATTGTAAATAAGAAAATAAAAGATATTGCATACAGAAGCGGAGGTTTAAGATCAACTGAACCACCATACATTGTAGAAAGCCAGTTGAATACTTTGATTGCGCTCGGTATGGCTACTAGAAAGGTTAGGAACGAGAAAAACCATCGTGCCTGGTAACTCATACCTGATGTAAACATGTGATGTCCCCACACAAAGTAACCTACAAGAGCAATTGCCAGACTTGAAAAAACAATTGGCATATAACCAAAAACCGGTTTCTGACTAAAAGTCGGAAATATTTCGGTGACCACACCCATTGCAGGCAAAATCATCACATAAACAGCGGGATGCGAATATATCCAGAAAAGATGCTGGTACAAGACCGGGTCACCACCAAGAGCAGGGTCAAAAAAACCGATTTGCAAGGTACGCTCAGCAATTACCATAAGTAATGTGATTCCAATTATGGGGGTTGCTAATATTTGAATCCAAGCAGTAGCATATAGTGACCAGGGGAAGAGCGGCATTCTGAACCACGTCATTCCCGGTGCCCGCAAACGATGGATTGTCACAATAAAATTCAAACCTGTAAGAATAGAAGCAAAACCCAGAACAAAAGCAGCAGTAAGTGCAATCACAACATTTGAGGTTGCTGCTGCACTATAAGGAACATAAAATGTCCATCCTGTATCGGGTGAATTTCCGTTGGCAAATTGCGAATAGAGTCCAAGCATAGCTCCGCAAATATAAACATACCACGAAAAAAGGTTAAGCTTAGGAAATGCAACATCCTTAGCACCAATCATAATGGGGAGGAAAATATTTCCGAATACAGCGGCAAGACCAGGTATTACCACAATGAAAATCATGATAATCCCATGTATTGTAAACATCCCGTTATATGTTTGGGCAGTCATGATTGTCTGACCTGGAGCAATTTTCTCAATCCTCATTAAAAGACCCAGAATAGCAGCAGTGCAAAAAAAAGTTGTAATAGAATAGAGGTAGAGCAGACCAATACGTTTATGGTCGGTTGAGCTAAGCCATGACCAAAGTCCGGTCTTATGGTTCAGGTAATTCAACGTAGCAGTTGGTGATGAATTCATTCCTTATTTTTTTTAGTTGATTTTCTTTTTGCAGATATTAGCAGGTATGCAACAAAAAACAGCCCGACAATCAATATAAATGTTCCGATTAAACGGGTGAATTGTAAAGTATATGATCTGCTTTGAGAATCATAAGCAAAGCAGTATTCGAGAAATTTGTTGCTTGTTGGCCTTACTAACCCTTTTTGTGCCTCAATAACTGCCATTTTTACATCAAAAGGTAGAAAAGTTATTCCGTAGAGATAACGGGTTATTTTCCCCTGAGGACTAAGCATAATGATTGTGGAAGGATGTGCAAAATCAAGTCCTGTTGGTTTATACCTAAAACCTACCGATTCAGTTATTTTCTGAATATTTTGCAATTCTCCAGTCAGATAAAACCAGCTTGAACGATCTTTTTCCTGTATTTTCTGAACAAAATTTAGTTTTTTTTGCCTTGCCTTTTCTGGTGTATCCTTCGTATTGAAACTGATGGTTATGATGTCGAAGTCTTTCCCGATAGACAAATCCATTTTGCTGATCACATTTGCAATTCCATCAAGCAAAGGACTGCATAATCCAGGGCAGTCGAAGTAAACGAATGAAAGTATTGTAGGTTTATTGATCATGCTTCGTAGTGCGACCGTATCATTTTTCTCATTGAAAAATTTCAGATCAAGAGGAATTGTATCACCAAGTTTCTCAACTATGCCGATTTCAACTTCCCGATTAATCGGTAACTGAGAAGATGAGTTGCCTGCCAAGGCGATAAATGTTAACAAAAACAGCAATCGTTTCATTTCCATTTTTTTATCACATATTATTCTTTCTCTTTGTCAAAGATCATTCCGGCAATCATCAGCGATCCGCCAAGTAAAGAAGTGTCTTTCAATAATTCAATCAATGCAAATTGCCATTTTGCCGAATCAAAAAGTGCCGGAATATGAATGGTCAGGATAAAACTCAGCAAAAGAATTGAAAGAAGAATTGTAGAAACTTTAACATACTTATTAAGTATAATACTAAGGCTTGCCATAATCAGAAATATTCCTGTAAGAATTATTGTATAGGCTCCACCCGGTATAAAAGAGGATACTTCTCCTATGTAAAAATCGAGAAAAAGAAAATGATTAAGTCCAAAAATTGCAAATGGAATCGCGAAAAGTATTCGTCCGATTTTTGATATATTTTTCATACTATGCTGATTTATTAAATATTAATAAAAAAAGATTAATCTATTCTTTCATGATTCTCTTTTATTCCGGCCTTGAAAATTGCCCTGATTTGAATCAGTACGTAAAAGATAAATCCCCATACAGCGAGAACGGTAAATGAATAGGTTAGCAACAGCCATATTGGTGTTTTTTGAACAATATTCCACATTGCTCTAGGCTCATTCAATGGTGGTCGGTAAGTAGGAACTCCAATAGCAAGCGAAGTATCTATTCCGGCATCACCATACGCTGTTTCATCAGAAAGTCTGGCAATAATCTGAACAAATCCGGTAGAATCACCGGGAAGATCTTTTGGGAAATTAAACACTACTTTCCCCTGAACATCTGTATTATGGGCTTCGTCAATAAGAAGATTTCCAAAATATCTCTTTGCAAATAGCTTTACTTCTGCCCCTTGCACAGGTTGAATCGTTTTATCCTTTACTCCTGAAATTACAGCCTGAATCTGATTTTTTTCCTGTAACCATGTCAGGAGAATTTTAACATTCACTACTACTTGACTTGCGCCACCTTGTGTAGCTGCAATTTTCTGTACATATTTCAAATCATAGCTCCTAATGTATGAGATAACACTCCATATATCATTAGATGAGAGGATATTCTTAAATGAGGGCATTGGCATACGTCCCTGAGAGACCTTATATTGCAAGCCACCATCGGAATTGCTCTGCATTTTTACTGAGGCGGGATCGGTTGGAGGAGGAACAAGTTTGATTACATTATTCTTACCTGGATCACCATGACAGGACTTGCAATTCGTATTATAAATCTCCAAACCCGCCTTTCTTGTAGAGTCATTAAAGGCAAAAGTGCTAAGTTTGACTTCATTTTCAGTCGGAACTACCCAAACCTGAGCAGACAGACGTACAGAGATCAAAACAATCGTTAGTAGGAATAAATATTTTTTCATACGGAAATTATTTTGTGTTTTTATGTTAGTTTATTCTGTGTTTCATCTGTTTTTTCGGAAAGTTCTTCGGCCATTTCCCAGATGGAAATAACAGGAAATAATTTCACCAGTACACTTATGATCATTACAACCAACAGGATGGTTCCAATAGTTATTGCCGATTCAATTATTGTAGGTTGATAAAACATCCAAGAATCGGGTACAAACTGACGCGGTAGAAACGGATTTTCCTGAGTTGGCACAACAATTAGAAACCGCTTAAACCATGAAGCTACCAGCATAATAACTGAGATAATCATTATTGGCATTGGTTTCCTGAAAGTTCTGAAAAGTAAAAGAATAATAGGTATTAAAAGCCCGAATAGCTGTACGCTCCAAAACATTGTGGCGTATTCTCCGACAAAAAGCTCGTGAAGGTGAATAGCATCAGCAGTTTTAAGTTTGAAAGCAGGTACTAAAAACTCGTTAATATTAAAATATAAATAGATTAGAGATACTAATACGAGCAACTTACCCATCATATCGAAATGGTGCACAGTAAGGTACTTATCGAGCCTGTAATTCGACCGGACAAAAAACATCAAAATCACTACGGCTGCCGAACCTGCAACAAAAGCCCCGGTAAGAAAATAAGGACCGAAAATTGTGCTGTCCCAGCCGGGGCGAAGTGTTACCGCTAAAAGCCACGAAGTCACGGTATGAATCGCAAAAGCAGTAGGTATAATAAGGATCAATAAAATTCTGACTGATTTAAGAAGTATCTTATATTGAATAGGTGAATGATTCCAGTTTACTGAAAGAATTTCATAAGTTTTCTGAAGCCATTTTGGGGTATGGCTAATGCGTCCTTTGCTGATTGCAAGATCGGGAATCATAGGAATAAAATAAAGCAAAGTACTAAGAACCAAGTAGGTTGTTACTACAGTTACATCCCACAAAATTGGGGATTGAATACGTCCGTAAATAAATACGAATGGCAATCGCTCCGGACGCCCCATGTCGGAAACAATCACCAAACCCGCAATGGCAGCAAAAGCGATAGCAATAATCTCAGCTATTCTCGCAATAGGTTTAACCCATTTGAAACCTATCAGCCCTAAAACCGAACTGATTAACATTCCTACAAGACTTGTGGCAACAAAGAAAATGAAATTGGCAATGTACATTCCCCAACTGACATAATCGCGCAAGCCTGTAACAATTAAACCTTTATAGCACTGAATATAATACGCATAAATACAAGCCAATAGAGAAATACTCAGAAAGCCCATCCAAGTTAAAAATCCTTTCGAGATTCCAACAGGCCTCAAAATATCGGATGCAATAGAATCAAGTTTCTTTTCATGCAAAAAATCGGTATTCACTTCTGAAGTCATAGTTTTTGGTTATTATTTTACAAATTCAAATAATCTGTTTTTTGGAGGAAGATAAAATACCCGTGGTTTAGTTCCCAAATCAGGCATAAGATGGTATCCGCTATTTATTCGAAGCAGTTCACTAAGCCTATAGGTTTCCTTCGTTGTACCATTCGTTACTGCATCCTGATTCTCATCGCCAAAATAGTAAACACCATTTGGACAAGCTGATACGCAATATGGTAATTTACCTTCGCGTAACCTGTCGGAACTAAACAGACATTTGGAAATCGTCCCTTTTTTTTGCGGAATGTTGAGTTCGATATTGTATGTTGCCCCTTTGTCGCTTTCGGACATAAGTGGTTCTTCCCAGTGAAACATACGGGCAGAATACGGGCACGCAGCAATACAAAAGCGACAACCAATACAACGGGTATTATCAATCAATACTACGCCATCCTGTCGTTTAAAAGTTGCATCAACCGGACATACCGCAACGCATGGAGGATTATCACAATGCTGACAAGGTTTTGGCATATAATATGGTGCAGTATTCTGTGACTCCTGCATAATCAACGTGTTGATATGATATTCATAAGGGCGCAAATGATGGGCGTTTTGGCATGATGCTATACACTGCCTTGCGTTGCGACATTTTGAAAGATCAATAACCATTACCCATCTATGTCCTTTTAAACCTTCGCGTCCCTGCAATTGTAATCGGGTGAGATCAACTTTAATATCCTTTATCTGATCACGAGGAACCTCAACAAGCCTATTATCGGCCGTAAGAACTTTTACAAAATCGTTATTTGGTTTCGATTCTTCATATTTGTAACCCGAATAGATGGCAGCACCGCCTGCAACGGCAGTAGCACCTATCAATCCTAAATTTTTAAAAAATGCACGGCGTGATTTTTCGGTATTATGTTCCCTGTATGGTAAATTGTGTGTGTTGTTTTGTTCGTTAGTGCTCATAAAATGTTGTATTTGACCAGAATAATTAAAACTTTGACCGAAGAGTATCGAGTGATATTAATTTGATACCAGATACAATATATCCTGAACCAGTAATCTTTTCTTTCATCCGGCTTGTATCGCCAATTTCAGGTATAAATTCCACGAATGCCTTCCCGTTTATAAAATTGGCCTTTACCTGCTTCACCCCTTCAATACTACTTATTCCGGATTGAATAGTCTGCTCGCAGCCTGTACATGACATACCCTGAATGGAAAATTCAACAGCCACGGTTTTAATGTTGACTGTACCAGACGGTTTCACTTCTGTTGAACTTTTCCGGTTGCCGGGAGAATTACATCCGAAAGTTAAAAACAAGAATACGACAATAAGATACCTCATTTCGATAAGTATTTGTTAATAAATAATATATAAGCACTTTATTATAGTCAACTTTTGCTACCTGCGAATAATCTCTACCAAAAGATGGAAAAATCGAAGACGGCTTCTGTTTTATTGAACAAATTGTAATAAAGAAATGTTCAATGAATAATTAAAGTTAATTTCAAATTTTAATTTCAAACGGAGTTTTTTACTTTTCTTACAACAAAAATTCCTAATATTGCCGTATCAAATTTGATGATTGATGAGGAAAATTTTACAGTTCTACATTGAAGGTTTCAGCGAAATGACTCTTGGACGTACTTTATGGGTCATAATCCTGATTAAACTATTTGTTCTTTTTTTCGTGCTTAAGTTCTTCTTTTTTCCCAATTATCTTAATAAAAATTTTAACACTGACAAGGAGCGAAGTTCTCATGTTATCGAAAATTTCATAAACACTAAATAATTATCTATGAATGAAATCGTTGATTTATCAATGCTCGATTGGTCAAGAGGTCAGTTTGCTCTTACCGCTTTTTACCACTGGCTTTTTGTTCCTCTAACGCTTGGAATAACTTTTATCCTGGCAATAATGGAGACATTTTATTATAGGACAGGAGACCCTGAGTGGAAGAAAATTACCAGATTCTGGATGAAGGTCTTTGGAATAAACTTTGCGATCGGAGTTGCAACAGGTATTATTCTTGAATTTCAGTTTGGAACTAATTGGTCCTATTATTCATGGTTTGTGGGTGATATTTTTGGAGCCCCACTTGCAATTGAAGGGATAATGGCTTTTTTTATGGAGTCAACCTTTATTGCCGTTATGTTTTTTGGTTGGGATAAAGTAAGTAAACGTTTTCACCTTATATCAACCTGGCTTACAGCAATTGGTGCAAATTTGTCGGCTTTGTGGATACTTGTTGCCAATGCATGGATGCAAAATCCTGTTGGAATGCAATTTAACCCAGATACTGCCCGAAATGAGATGGTAAATTTTTGGGATGTTTTCCTTTCTCCTATGGCAATAAACAAATTTCTTCACACTATTTCTTCAGGCTTTGTACTCGCAGGAATATTCATTATTGGAGTTTCGGCTTGGTTTCTTCTTAAAAAAAGGGAGGTATCATTTGCAAAAAGAAGCATTCTGGTTGCTGCAATTTTTGGGTTTATAAGTTCTTTGTTTCTGATTACCACTGGTGATGGTTCTGCCCGATTAGTTGCGTTTAAACAACCGATGAAACTAGCAGCAATGGAAGGACTTTATCAGGGAAAGAATGGAGCAGGCCTTGTTGCCTTCGGGATTTTATCGCCTACCAGAACAGATCCTTCAAATGAAAAGCTAAACGATTTTCTATTCAAGATTGAAATACCAAAAGCATTATCATATATGATCCACCTCGATCCTAATGCCTTTGTTCCGGGCGTAAAAGACCTGCTGAACGGTAATGAAAAAGAGGATATTCTTTCAACAACCGAGAAAATTTCGAGAGGTAAAATGGCAATTGAAACTCTTCGCAACTATAAAAACACGATCACCGAAGGTCGAAAGGACGAAGCTTTGCAGATAAGAGAAAAATTCATGTCGAAAGACTTTCAGGATAACTATTTCAAATACTTCGGATATGGATTTGTAAAAAACACTAATGATGTGATTCCTGGTATTCAGCTGGTATTTTATAGTTTCCACATAATGGTAATTTTGGGGAGCTGGTTTTTGATATTTTTTATATTATCAATCTATTTTGTTGTTAATGATAAACTTACAAACCAGCACTTTTTTTTGAAAATTGCCATTTTCACCGTGCCGTTGGTCTATCTTGCTCAGATGGCAGGTTGGACTGTTGCTGAAATGGGTCGTCAACCTTGGGTTGTACAGGATTTATTACCTACAGTAGCTGCTGTTTCAAACATTAATGCAGGAGCTGTGATAGTTACATTCTGGCTTTTTGCTCTGATATTCACACTTCTGCTGATAGCCGAGATTAAAATAATGAGTAAACAAATAAAAATAGGACCTAAAGACGGAGGACACTGATTATGTTTGAACAATTAAGCCATTTAACCCTCCAACACTATTGGTGGGCAATTATTTCCCTATTAGCCGCTTTATTAGTCTTACTATTATTTGTTCAGGGCGGACAGTCACTCATTTACGAAATCGGAAAGAACGAAAATGAACGAACCATGATGCTGAATACACTCGGACGCAAATGGGAATTTACATTTACAACTCTTGTTACTTTTGGAGGTGCTTTTTTTGCTTCATTTCCCTTATTCTACTCAACCAGTTTTGGTGGTGCTTATTGGGCTTGGATGGCTCTGCTATTTTGTTTTATAGTGCAGGCTGTATCTTATGAGTTCAGAAGTAAACCAAATAATTTTCTGGGAAAGACCACATTCGATGTTTTTCTTTTTGCGAATGGATTATTGGGGCCTGTCCTAATCGGAGTGGTTGTAGGAACCTTTTTCAACGGAGCTGAATTTTCTGTAAGTAATCTGAATGTCTCTACATGGCAACATCCAGCCAAAGGGCTTGAAGCAGTTTTAAATGCCAATAATGTAGCACTTGGTTTGGCGGTGTTATTTCTTTCCAGAATATTAGCTCTGCTCTACTTTATGAATTCAATTGAGAGTGAAGTATTATTTGCGAAGTCGAAAAAACATCTGGTTTATAATACTATCCCATTTCTTGTTTTCTTTTTGTTCTTTGTAATCCGACTTGTTCTCAAAGATGGCTATTCATACAATCCCGAAACTATGTTTGTTTCGATGGAACCTTTTAAATATTTCAATAATCTGATTGAAATGCCTGTGGTACTTATGATTTTTCTTGTTGGAGTTCTGGCTGTTTTGTGGGGAATAATCTCTTCTTTAATAAAAGATAATTCACGAGGAATCTGGTGGGCAGGTGCAGGAACTATTTTAGTGGTGTTTAATCTTTTATTATTGGCGGGTTATAACAATACTTGTTATTATCCTTCAAATTTCGATTTGCAGTCATCCCTGAATATTGTAAACAGCTCGTCATCAAAATTTACACTTACCACCATGAGCTATGTTTCTTTGGCTGTCCCTTTTGTTGTTGCTTACATCTGGTTTGCTTGGAAAGAGATTAATAAGAAGAAAATTACTGAAAGTGAAATGACAAATGACAAAGAAGGACATATTTATTAATTATAAAACACTACATTATGAATTATTTTATTCAAATATTATGGTTGCTTTGCTGGCCATTGCTAATCTACATTAGCTATTTATCAATTAGCTGGTCAGTGAAAAGGTATGAAAAAGAATTAAAAGAATAAATTGTTTTTAAGTATAAAGCAAAAAAAAAGTCCTGTTTCCAGGACTTTTTTTGTTTACGGTATCTAGGTGAATATCTGATTTTAACCTTCTATTAACTGTAAGTACCAATTATGAGTGCAGAACTGAGAAAATGGGGTTATAACCCCAACAACGGTGACAAAACAAAATACCCGGTTTTATATACCGGGTACTTTGTAGCCTCACCGCGACTCGAACGCGAATCTAAAGTTTAGGAAACTTCCGTTCTATCCCTTGAACTATGAGGCCGGAATTCTATTATTTGAGATATTATTTTTCCGAATCTAACCAAAAATAACTTTGCGTTAAAGCCTCGTACTATCGTTTAATGTTAATCGGTACGCTTTTCAGTTTTTTTGCTGCCTCTTCAAGTACTTCATCCGGTTTGGCAAAACATATTCTTATTAACTGATTTTTAGTTTTTTCGTGCTGAAATGCTGAGAACGGCACAGTAGCAACACCGAATTCACGTACAAGTCGTACTGCAAAAACAACATCGGATTCATCTGATATTTTACTGTAATCCAACATCTGATAAAAAGTAGAACGGGTTGGAACGAGTTCAAAATTACTCCCTTTCAAGCACGAAATAAACAGATCGCGTTTTTTGTGGTAGGTTTCACATATTGCTTTGAAGTCGGGCTCCTCCTGTAAAAACTCTGCAAGCGCAAACTGTGCAGGAGTATTTACGCTGAATCCTTGGAACTGTTGAATCTTTCGGAATTCACTCATTAATTTTTCGGGGCCGAAAATATATCCGATTCCCCAACCGGTAATATTGAATACCGGACCAAAACTTGAAACTATTAAGCTTTTGGCTGCCAGATCAGGAAGAGAGGCAAGACTATGGAATTTCATGTTGTCAAAAACGAGATTGTCAAAGACTTCATTACTCAGGATAACAATCTTGGTCCCGTTTGTCATCCTTTTCAGTTGATCGCTATCTTCTTCACTGAAAATCCTTCCAATCGGATTTTGAGGATTGTTAATAATGATCATTTTAGTTTTTGAAGTAACAAGTTTTTTTACCTCTTCCCAATCTATTCTGAAATCAGGCATTTTAAGATTCACAAAAATCGGGCGTCCGCCATTGAGTTCAATGAACGGGGCATAGGATTCCTGAATGGGTTCAAAAATGATTACTTCGTCACCATCTTTGACGAAGGTGCTTATTGCAGTAGTCATACCCTGAGCAGGACCGGCTGTGATTGTAATGTCAGTTTCGGGACTAAATGAAGAGTTGTTTTGTTTGTTTACCAGATTGATAATCTCCTCCCTTAATTGCTCAACTCCTTCGGCAGGAGAGTAGTCATTATTGCCAAGCCTCATATTTTTGCTCACCAGATCAATTAGTTTTTCCGGACAAACAAGGTTCGTCATGGGAACTGCCAAGTCAATAGCCTGAAGCTCTTCGGCAATACCGAGAATCGTTAAAAAAGCGTTCTTCTTCGAAGTTGGAATTTTTGATGAAACCATTTTATTGTGATCTGTTACTTACCGCAAAAGTAACAATATTTTTTATCGTGCAATATACTTTTTCAAAATACAGATTACTCTCTTTATTTATTTTGGACTGTTATATTTTCTATATAGTTGCTAATGAAGTATTTCGTGTAGTATTTCGACTGATTTTAAATTAAGTTTATTTCCCAGATGAAGGCCGTAATACTCAATTGCGAAATCAAGTAAGATATTTCGCAATCCCTTATCCGGTTTGAAATCAGGTGAATTATGGTAGCTAATACCTATTATTTGAGCAACTGCCAAACTTTCGCGACCTTTTAAAAACCAGAAATGAGCAGGCGGTGACAAAACGAACTTTCCGGCAATCATGTCGAAATATTGATTCGATGCGGAATAATTATTGGTCGGACCGAACCCAAGAAACCGAGTGAGCTGCATCAAAAATATCAATGAATAATTACTGATTCCATCTTCCAATAAATCAAGCATCTGAATTGAACGGAAAAGAAATTCAAATAATTCAGGTCGCGATTCCTCTTCACGAAGTACTTTTTCCAATAGTTCAGAAAGAAAAAGTGCCTGTGATGATTTGGCTATCCCGAAAGGTATTGAACCGAATGGTGAAATATTTTTTAACTCTTTAACTCTCTGTAATTCTCTTCCTTGCTTATAATCAACCTCCATCTCCAGAAGGAAAAGCTGCTTCAGCAGATTTCCTTTAACTGATGATTTTCGCCCGTGTATTCCTTGCATGATGAAAGCCATCCTGCCAAAAGCCTCGGTGTAAATGGTAGTAATCATTCCAGTATCACCATATTTAAGGCTGCGAAGCACTATTCCACGAGTTTTTTGTAACATTTTTCAGTGTATAAAAAGCAGTTTGATAACACGCGATTGATTTCCTTCGCTATCAGAGCAAAAAATAAGGTAAACTCCTGTACTTACTCTTGCCCCGTTTCTGTTTTTTCCATCCCAAACGGCACGTCCGCCATTTGAAGTCGTCTTAAAAACCAGATTTCCAATTATATCGGTTATTTTTACAATTGATTCGTCCTTTAAACCTTCAACAGTAATGTTGCCAGAATAAGTTTCTCTAACCGGATTTGGCCAGACGTAAAGATTTTGGAACGTATTATCACCTTCAGTAGCAGCACCCATCCATGAAATAAGTCCACGTTCGGTTGCAAAGAATACTTCACCGTTTTGTCCGTTGATAGCAATACTGGTAATATTATTTGAAAATAGCGGTGAATTATCAGTATTAAAGTGATTTATCAGTTTTGAACAATCAGCAGAAAAGAGAAATACACCGGAATTTGCTGTTCCGAACCATTTACGATTGCCTCCATCAACAGCAATGGCATTAATCGTCTCATTTTCAAGAAGCGGATGAAATAGGCCGTCACCAAGATCAATAGAAGGCTGAACTCCGTAAAATTCGGTATCTCCAAAAAGTGATTCCGGATTTGTATAAAGTACAATTCCGTTTTCTGTTCCTACCCAAAGATAACCATCATGATCTTCGGAAATGACATTGATCTGATTATAACCTTTTAAAATAGTAGTCTCACCATTCGAAAACCGACTTCGAACCGATGTTTTCTTGTAAAGATCATCGGTTGTATTGTCTAAAGTGTTTTTAGTTCGAAGGGCAAAAAGGTCTGAATTATTGACAATTATCCATTTTGTATCGGTTTTTGTGACAATGATATCGCCGGACGGCGTAAACTGATTATCTATTCCCGGAAAGGTGAACGATTTCCATGTTCCATCAGGTTTTATAGCGTGTAATTGATGTTGTCCCAATGGGTTGGTCAACCATAAATTACCTGAAGCATCATAACTAAGTCCTCCGATTTTACAAATTCCATTTCGAGACTCTAGTGGTGAATTGCTTGAATTATAGTTTTTTATAGTTTGCTGTCCTGTAAATTCAAGTAACCCGTCTTCGCGTGTGGCTCCCCATAAGTGTTCAGGATTTGAGGTCGAAGGCGCAATTCTTGTAACGTTGCTCAATCCTGATAACTTTGGGTCGTAGTTTTCGTTGATTGAAATCCATTTTACATCCTTAAGCCAATGGATTTCAGCTGGAATTGCTATAGATCCGGTTTCATCAGATCCAGTTGCGACATAGAGATTATTCCCTGAAGTAGTCAGCCACTTCGAATTATTATTAGCAGGACAGTTAGGAACAACCGAATTTAACGAGCCTGCTGTCGTTTTTCGAATCAGCCCAAATGTATGATCACCAATCCATAATTCACCTGAATTGCTGATCAGAGCATCACTCGGGCTGATTTTTGAAGTTGTTGAGATAAGTGTGCCATATTTTGAGATTGTGATGCGGCCATTGGAATTGATTACTTCAACACTTTTATCGCTCACTAATACTGAAGCAGACGGGAACGATTTGATTTTTCGCACACCTGTAATATCAGGATAGACCGATTGCCAGTTTATTCCGTCAAAAGAATAGACTTTGCCATTGTTATTGCAGGTATATACCTTATTATTATATATTGAAATGCAATTAAACTGATTTTGCGCAAATGGAAGTTGAGTCTGAAGTATCCAGTTATGATAATCCTGAAGGTTTGGATTGTTTTTTTCTACCCTGAAAACGCCTGATTCGGTAGCAGCCCAGAAATAACGATCATCAGCTGTAAGCTCTTTAACAGAAATTGCAGAGGCTTCTGACCCAATATACCATGTTTCGGCTACTTCCCATTTTTTCAGGTTGATTTTAACAATTCCAAAATCGCAACTTAGCCAGGCAAAATCACCTTCACAAAAAATGTTATTGATTGTTTTTTTTGAAATTGATGTTTTAATTTTTAAATCGGGAAGGTTTAAAACACTGTTTTCTGAAAGAAGGTCAAGGTTTCCGTTAGAGTAACCAATTAATAACGCTCCTTTTGCCGCAGACCAGTTGATTGCTGAAATACCAGAATCTGAAAGCCCTTCAACTCGTGACCGCATTTCGAAACTGTTGTCGGAAAGATTGAACGAAAAAAGTCCGTTTTCATTTGCTGCAAAAATTCTCTGACCGCCTTGAGCTATGGCAATTGTTTGATAATATGACAGATATGAATGCCAGTTATTTGCGGTAATCTTGCCTAAAACAGAGATACCAATAGCTACAAAAATAAGAGTTCTCAGTTTCACACTTATAAAACGATTTGCTATTTTATTTTATATCTTTCAGATATTCAACTAATTTCATTACAGCACGACCCCTGTGGCTAATTTTGTTTTTATCATCCGCCGACATTTCAGCAAACGATAGAGAAAAGCCATCGGGTATAAAAATTGGATCGTAACCGAAACCTGCTTCTCCATGATTTTCAGTAAGTATTTGTCCATCAACAATCCCTTCAAATTGTTTTTCTTTCCCGTCAATAATCAGAGAGATAACACATCTGAAACGAGCTTTTCGGTTTGATTCGTTTTTCATATTTTCCAGAACCTTTTGCTTGTTTGCAACTGTACTCTTTTCTTCTCCTGCATAGCGAGCCGAAAATACACCAGGTTCATTTCCAAGTGCTTCTATTTCTAGACCTGTGTCATCAGCAAAGCAGTTAATCCCGTATTTATCCCATATATAGAACGACTTTTGTGCGGCATTGACTTCAAGAGTCGGACCTGTTTCGGGAATCTCATCTGTGCAACCAATGTCATTCAGACTTAATAATTCGAATTCTGACGGAAGAATCTGCATCAGTTCCTTCAGTTTGTGATTGTTGTTTGTTGCAAATACTAATTTTCTCATTGCATTTGAATTGATTTTCTGCAAATTTAGCCTAATTCGTATTTAAAGAATAATATCTCTCATTTTGTCATGGTTGTTTTTTGAAAATTATTCTTTAAAGGAGTTTTTCAGGATAAGAATTGATTACTTTAATCCGTTCAAAATATGGAAAATATCAACTATTTAACTTGTTTAACATGAAATATTTAACTTTACATCGTCCCATTATTTTAATCGTTTTTGTACTGATTCAGGTGCTGTGTTCGTTTGCACAGGAAAAACCAACAGAAATCAAACATGATACAATGCTTTGTCAGGGCAATTATTTTACCGAAGATCAGGGGCGCGAATTCCTTGCCAAACAACGTAAAACCTATACAACAGCAGCTGCTTGGGAAAAAAGGGTGGCTGACATTAAAAAGCAAATTTTAAAAGGTGTGGGATTAGAGATATTCCCAAATAAATGTCCTTTAAATCCGATTTTTGGAGAAAAGAGAACTTTTGACGGTTACGATGTTCAGAATGTGGCTTTCGAAAGCCTTCCAGGAGTTTATGTTACAGGTAGTATTTACAGACCAACAAAGTATTCCGGAAAACCTGCCGGGGTCTTAAGTCCTCATGGTCATTGGAATAAACCCGGAGATGTTGGCCGCTACCGGCCCGATGCACAAAAAAGATTTGCTGCAATGGCAAGAATGGGAGCTATAGTGTTTGGCTACGATATGGTAGGATATGGACAAATGCAGGAGTTTGGATGGGAACACAAAAGTGGCCAATCTTTAAAACTTCAACTTTGGAACAGCATACGTTCACTCGATTTTTTGATTTCACTTGGTGTTGATCCTAAACGAATTGGCTGTACCGGAGCATCGGGCGGAGGAACACAAACTTTCTTATTGGCAGCTGTTGATCAGCGTGTTGCTGTCTCGGTTCCTGTAGTAATGGTTTCGGCCTATTTTTTCGGCGGGTGTGATTGTGAAAGCGGATTGCCGATACATAAAAGTAAAGATTATCAAACAAATAATGTCGAAATTGCGGCATGTGCTGCACCTCGTCCCTTGATGCTTGTCTCAGATGGCGGCGACTGGACAAAAAACAATCCGGTTGATGAATTCCCTCATAATCAATACATCTACAACCTTTTTGGCAAGAAAGAAAATGTTGAAAACGTTCATTTACCTAACGAACAACACGGATACGAATACAACAAACGTGCTGCCGTTTATCCTTTTTTGGCCAAACATCTTGGGCTCGATCTATCAAAAGCCGTTAATGCCGATGGTTCACTCAACGAAACCGGCATTGTTATAGAGGAGCAAAAAACCCTTTATCCTTTTGATAATAAGCGCCCTTTTCCGGTAAACGGAATTCGTAAAATCAGTGATTTAGTCTGGAAATAAACTAATCTAATCTAATCTAATCTAATTCAATACAAAATGACAAAACTTATCTCAATTTTATCCTTTGCATTGCTCTTGTATTCTGGTTGTAACGTATATGCTCCAAAACAAGTCAGCGATGAACGGCTTACCGATTTTATTGATCCTTTTATCGGTACTGCTTATCATGGTCATACATATCCCGGGGCAGCCTTTCCTTTCGGTCAGATCCAACTTAGCCCCGACAATGGAACACAAGGCTGGGACTGGTGTTCGGGTTATCATTATTCCGATAGTATAGTTGCCGGTTTTAGTCATCTTCACCTTAGCGGAACAGGAATTGGCGATCTGGCCGATATTTCCTTGCTTCCTGTAACTACTGAAGTAACTTTTCAGGAAGGAGAAAAGAACAGTGACTTTGTTTCCCGTTATGCCGGGAAATACAAACACGATCAGGAGGTTGCAAAACCCGGCTATTATGCTGTGACACTAAAAAACAATGGTGTAAAAGCTGAATTTACAGTTACTGAAAGAGCTGGTCTTCACCGATATTCTTTTCCCGAAGGAGGCGAAAACAATTTGCTGATCAATCTGGGATTTGCCATTAACTGGGATAAACCTTATCAGACTTCGTTGAATGTTGTTGATAGTTTGCTCGTTACTGGTTCGAGATTATCGCACGGCTGGGCTGCCGATCAGCACGTATTTTTTGCAGTTAGATTCTCTAAACCGATTATCAAATCTAAAATTACTAATGTTGGTGGCAAAGGACGCACAGTTGGTTGTTTGAAATTCAATGAAAAACAAGTGTTGGCAAAGGTTGGAATTTCATCAGTTAGTATTGAAAATGCAATAGCGAACCTCGATATTTCGCTTTCTGGGTGGGACTTTGAAGCCACCCAAAAAGCCGCCTCTGATTCCTGGGAAAAGGAACTGTCCAAAATTCGGATTCAATCTAATGATCCGGCTCAAAAGACCATTTTTTACACTTCGCTGTATCATACAATGGTGGCACCTGCACTTTTTTCAGATTCAAATGGAGAGTTTAAAGGGGTTAAAGGCGATGTTCAGAAAGCGAATGGCTATAACAGATATACGGTTTTCTCCTTGTGGGATACTTACCGGGCACTGCATCCTTTGTTTACACTCACCCAACAATCGAAAGTAAACGATATGGTGAAATCAATGCTCGATCATTACAAGCAAAGCGGTTTACTTCCTGTTTGGGAATTGGAGGGAAACGAAACTTTCTGCATGGTTGGTAATCATTCCATTCCGGTAATTGCAGAAGCCATTTTGAAAGGAATAGGCGATTTTGATCATCAGTTGGCTTTCGAGGCAATGAAAGTGACTTCAATGAACGATCGCGATGGAATGGGACTTTACGATAAATTAGGTTATATGCCTGCCGATAAGGTTCAGCAATCGGTTGCAAAATCGCTCGAAGTTGCTATTGACGACTGGAGCATGGCCTCTGTAGCTCAAAAACTTAATAAAACTGAGGATGCTGCTTATTTTAATAAACGTGCAGATAGTTACAAAGCCTATTTTGATAAAGAAACGGGTTTTATGCGTGGTAAACTGAGTAACGGACAATGGACAACTCCTTTTGATCCTGCATTCTCAAACCATGAAGGGAGCGATTATACCGAAGGAAATGCTTGGCAATATTTGTGGCTTGTTCCTCAAAATGTGATCGGATTGATTGATTTACTTGGTGGTAAAGAACTTTTTGCCAATAAACTTGATCAGTTGTTTAAAGTCGAAGAAGGGGTAAAAGGGGAAAAAGCTTCATCTGATATTTCGGGGTTAATCGGTGCTTATGCTCATGGCAACGAACCTGGCCATCATACTACTTTCCTGTTTAATTATGCCGGTCGTGCTTGGCGTACACAGGAGCTTAACCGACAGATTCAGACCACCATGTACACCAATAAGCCCGATGGATTGTGCGGAAACGAGGATTGCGGGCAAATGTCGGCTTGGTACATTTTCAGTGCAATGGGGTTCTATCCTGTTAATCCTTCGGAACTGAAATATCAGTTTGGGTCGCCATGTGTTCAGGAAGCGAAACTTGAAGTGGCAAAAGGCAAATATTTTACAATGAAAGCTCCCCAAGCCTCAGTTACGAATAAATATATTCAGGAAGTAAAACTAAACGGTAAGGTTTTGAATCGCTCGTTTATTACTCATCAGGAAATCATTGATGGAGGTATTCTGGAGTTTAATATGGGAGCTGAACCGAATAAGGAGTTGTTTAAGTAAAAAAACTGGTCAAGTTACTTTAATTCATTGCATTTAGCAGATGCAATGAATTAAAGTATCTTTGGTGAATGAGGATAAATTTTTTTTACTAAAAACAATAGTTTTTAAAACTCAAATAAACAATGGAATTAAAAAATCAATGATCAATATCGGTCAGAAAATCTATCAGGTTCTCCTCTGTACCGAGGTTTAATTTTTTGCGTAATCTGTATCTGGCTACATCTATACTTTGAGGGTTCTGAAAAGTAATAGCAGCAATATCTTTGGTTGAAATATTCAACCGAAGGAGGGCGCATAGCTTTCTTTCACCGGAAGTCAAATCTGGGAATTTTTGGATTAATCGCTTATAAAACTGTTCATAAACATTATTAAAGCGAACTTCAAAATCCTTCCAAACATTTTCACTTGCACTGCTTTTGTAATTGCTTATGATTTTATGTATTAATTTGCTTCCCTCGGCATTTACATAATTATTAACTTTAGATAACTCTAAAATAAGATTGTTGTTTAACTCGGTTATGTGTATTAGATGTAATGAGCTGGTTACCAATTCTTTTTTTTCTGATTTCAGTATGTTCCCTATGGGCATTCTTTATTTCGGTAACATCGGTCATAACGCAAATAATTCCTTCTGGTTCACCATAAGCATTATAAAAAAGGTTCTTCGAAAATATATATTCAAGTTCGTTGCTCCCAGTTCTATTTTCATAAGTTACAGCTTTCCTTCCATGCCTAAGCTCCATATCAGTATTCATGTGAATTGGATCAAGGCCACCTGCAAATTGCATGTAAACCATTTTATTCTTTAAATCATCTTCGGTTTTTCCAACTAAATCCCCGAAAAACCTATTACAACCTAAAATGATTCCATCAGTGGTATAAAATACAAGTGGATGTGGTACACCTTCGATGAGAGATCTGGTAAACTTGCTATTGTTTTCAATAATCTGATATTTCTCGCGCAGGATTTTATTGGATCTCGAAATAAACAACACCGCTTGAATACGCGCTTTTAACTCGATTTTCTCGAATGGTTTTCGTAAAAACTCATTTGCTCCCTCTTTCAATGCAGTCATCATATTTTCAGATGAAGCCATTACACCAGTAATCATAATTACTGGGATATCTTTGGTTTTGACACAATGTTTTATGGTTTTTAAGGCTTCAATGCCATCCATTATAGGCATATTCCAATCCATAATAATCAGATCAGGCATTTCGGATTCGGCAAGTGCAACTGCTTTTATACCATCATCAGCCTCAATGATCTGATAATCATCATGTTTTAACATTGTTATATATACCGAAAGGATATATGGATCATCGTCAACAATTAGTATTTTCGAGCGTGACATCAATTAGCTTAATTTTTCAGTAAATATACATAAAATTGAATCAAATAAAAGTATTTGTAAGGCTTTTTTATCTGTAAATTTTATTGAACAAATCCCAGATTACTATGCCTGCACTTACGGCAATATTAAATGAATGTTTAGTTCCAAATTGAGGAATCTCAATAGTTTTGTCACATGAATTAACTACTTCCTGTTGCACTCCCTTTACTTCGTTTCCAAAGATTAGGGCCAATTTCTCATCATTTTCAGGTAGGAAATCATTCAGTGAAATGCTTCCTTCGACCTGCTCCACTGCAATAACGCTATAATTTTCATTTTTAAGAAGTTCAACGACTTCCTCCGTTGTTTTAAAGTATTCCCATTCTACTGTAATCTCTGCTCCCAAAGCAGTTTTATGAATCTCTTTGTCGGGCGGAGTGGCAGTAATACCGCAAAGGAATATTTTCCGAACAAGCAGAGCATCGGAAGTGCGGAATATTGAACCTACATTATTACAGCTTCTTACATTATCAAGTACCACCACGATTGGCATTTTGTCAGCCTGCTTGAATTCGTCAATAGTAAGTCGGGGAAGCTCATCATTATTTAATTTACGCATAGCTACAATCCTAAATAAATATTTTGGAATTAATCAATCAACCTTTTTCCGGCAAACAGGCATCGTCATACAACGGGCACCACCGCCACCTCTGGCAAGTTCAGCTCCTGGAATTGTAATAACAGCTTTGTTATAATCATTGGGATTTACTCTGTTTTCAAGAAAATCAATAGCTTTTATAATCTCGAATCCATGCCTGTTCATCTCTTCAAGGGTATAATCATTACGTTCATAACCAATAACTTTACCGGGAGCAAAAGCGAAAAAATTCGCTCCGCTATGCCATTGCTCACGTTCCATAATCCATGGATCTTGTTTCCCTCCGCAAAAAACAGGTTTCAGATCAAAACCTAAACTGTTAAGTGCCTTTAATACGTTTTTCCGTTGTTTAATAGCGGTAACTTTACCGTTATCAACAGAGATTTGGATAGTATGAAACTTATTATTTTTCAAAATCAAAGGTTCGTAAACCATGCACTTATCTTTATCGAGAAAGGTAAAAGTCATGTCGAGATGGATAAAAGACTCTGGACTGTCAGGAAGTTCCTGAACTATAACATGTTTCAGATTTGTTTTCTTTGCCTTGATCACATCTAAAAGAAAATCAATCCCCTGCGTAGAAGTTCGTGAGCCGGTTCCAATAACCAACACATCAGCATTGGCAATCAGAACATCGCCGCCTTCGATTGTAGCTTTTGGAAAACTTTTTTCCTTTCCGGTAAATTGTGTTGGGTTATTTGTTTTTATACCAAGAGCAGGATGGTATTTAAAAATTGTCTCCATAATAAATGTCTCACGCTCACGCACTTTACTCGCCATTTTTCCAATCAGAATTTCGTCCCAAAGTGTCATTGAGGCATCTCGTGTAAAAAGGAAGTTATGTAAAGGGCGCATAGAGTACCTTTCCTTGCTCAGAAAACGGGTCAGGTTGTCACGCCTGAGCACTACCCCTTCAATTAATTGTTTTGTAAGATGATGAGTAGGGATATTGAGTAAAAACTCTATTTCATCCGCTGCATCTTCCTGCCTGCAGATTCGATACACAAGTTCCTCTTTAACCTTATCATTTTCAATGGTTTCTCTTAATAAATCCTTGACTTCAAAAGTATGGGTCACTTTTCTAAGGACTTCTTTCAGAAAAAAATACTCTTTTGTTGCTACCGAAAGGTTCAAAATATCGCTGTAAAGTGCTCTTTGGGCATTTTCGGGAGTCATATTTTCGACTTCATGACCAGGTGTATGAAGGATTACACTTTCTAAAGTACCGATTTCGGAGGAAACCCCTACATTGATTTTTTCCATATTTTGATTTAATCTAAAATTTCACGAAACTGAATGCAAAGATAAAGTTTTAAAAATTAAGCATTAGTAAAGTTTGACATTTATTAACCTCAGAACTATGATCTCTTAACTTAGGGTTTACTACTTTTGTGGTTGAATAAAACAGAGTTTGTGATGTTAAAATGGTTTAACCTTTTGGTTTGTTTTTGGATACCGTTGGCTGGCATTTGTCAGTTGAAAGACCTGCCACCTTATCAGTTTGATAATCATATTTTTGTCACCAGTCCTGACTCCTTGCCTCACGTAATGTTAAATGAAATAGCTGTTTTTCCAAGGACGAAAAATATGTCGAAAAAGGAACTTCGGCAATACACTATATTAGAGTTTAGGGTTAAAAAAGTTTATCCAATTGCAAAGGTTGCTGCGGTAAAACTTCAGGAATACAACAGAGTTTACTTGAGTTTTAATAAAGAAAAAGAGCGTAAGGAATACATTAAAAGAATAGAGAAGGAACTTTTTTCGGAATTTGAGACCGAAATACGGACGATGTCAATTCAGCAAGGTCGTATCTTAATTAAACTGATAGATCGTGAAACCGGCAGATCTTCTTACGAAATCATAAAAGAGTTTAAAGGGGGATTCAGCGCATTTTTCTGGCAAGGCGTTGCACGACTTTTTGGACATAACCTTAAATCGGAATACGACGCAGCCGTCGAAGATCGTCAGATTGAATATATAGTCTGGCAGATTGATAATGGGTTAATTTGACAAAAACCCCATATCTAAGATTCAAGCATTTTGAATTTATCTTCGCCGTAGATAACTCTCAGCTGATGATGTATAATCTGCAAACTATAATTACTTTTTCCAAGAGTTTCCCCGTCAGCTTCACCTGAAAGTTGTCTTAAAGCACTTATTTGTACATTCTTGCCTATATGGGTTGATACTCGGTAATCACGAATAAAACTTCCATTGTATAATTTCTTGAAATTGCTTATTATACCCCAAATACTCAAATTGCGGATAATAGTAACATGAAAAAAGCCATTCACCGGATTTGCTTCAGGAACCTGCATCATTCCACCTCCATTAAATTTACCAATTCCAACACTTACACTGAATAAATTTACATTCAGTATTTCATTATCAATGGTAATATTGGTTTGACCTGCTTTATAATTAAAATAGCTCCACAAAAAACTTTCAATATAAACCCTTAACCCTGACAGACCTTTGTTTTTCAATTTATTGGCTTGTGATGCCACCATAGCATCGAAACCAAACCCAGCTATATTAACAA
>CAILKW010000168.1 GCA_903834845.1 uncultured Bacteroidia bacterium
AGTTGGTGGGTGTTTGGCGTAATTTTTTTACCAAAAACAGTCAAGGTGGAATCACCATCCCCTTTTTTCATATCCCCCAAAATCTGATCATAAGTCCGGTTTTCTTTGATTATATATAGCACATGTTTAAACACGGAGGGCTCACCTATCCTTTCAGGGACAGGAACCGGTTTTACATTTTTGCGTGGTAATTTAGCTGTCAATGCCAACCTGAACAGTTGGTTTGAGTTTTCAACCTTTTGGGTATAAGCTTTTAAGGTGGATTCGTCCGGCACAGGAATTACCGAAACCGAAGCTATCTGTTTATGGGAATTGTAAGCGGGCTGAGTAGAACCCTCCTGTATGGATGAGATATGAGCCCCTTCGGCCTCAATATTGGCAACGTATAATAGGTCTCCTCCTGTAACGGAAATGGCACCGGGATAAGCACCTGTAGGAATAAACCCTTTAACCACGCTCTCCTTTTGAACAGAACCAGTCGCAGATTTCTCCCCAAGAGAAACAACTGCCAAAGCATTGTCCATCCCATTGGCAACATACAAAACCTTATCGTCTTTTGAAATGGCCAGACCATTTGGCGAATCCCCCCAATAGTTGTTCTTTTCGGGACTTAACCTGACGGAGATCGTTTCGGTCACAGCATCCGTAGAGGTAGAAATAGTGGATATTGCATCGCTGTTTGCATTGGATACAAATACAAATTTCCCGTCATGACTGGCAATCACATCATTGGGATGCAACCCAATTACAATCTCTTTTAGCACGGCACCTGTTTTTGGATCGAGTACAGAAACAGAACCTTCACGGGTTGCACCGTTTTCGGCATTTACTTTGGCGGCTCCCCATGGAACACCTGCAACATCAGGGTCTTTGGCATCTGGCTGGCCTCCTGCCCAATTGGTTACGTACAATTTACCATTTGCAGTTGTGATCCCAAATGGCGCAACACCCACATTGGTTGTCCAGACGACTGCTTTTGTAGAAAGATCCATTTTTACAACCGTATTGTTTCCATTCAATGTGACATACAAATATTGCTTGTCACCTTCTTTCAGAACAAGTACTTCGTTGGGTAGCGCATTCTCAGCAGGTTTCACTGCTGCAAAAGGTATCGTTACTCCAGCCGATATTTTTTCATTTTCCCAAATTGCCTGAAGTACAAAGGAAGCACCTTTGCCGCCAACACTTCCCCAGTACAAATGGTATTTGTCGCCCTCCTGTGCCCAACAAATACCAGAGAATGTATTCATAAAACTTTGGCCTTTGGTGAACTCGTTGCCTCCAAGCGTGGCGACGATTTTCTTTGTTGCCTGTGAGATGATCACCACCTCATAACGCCCTTCAACGGCAACCCATTTCCCATCTGGAGACAAGTCCACATCGAGGGCATGGTTTTCCTGGGAAGGTTTTCCAAAAAAGATCTGTTCCCCGGCAGGGTCGATCCAGCGGTTATAGGGCAGCAACTCAGGATTGTCGGTCGGCGACATGGTTTTGGCATCGTAACTGCTCAGGTATTTGTCCTGACCTTTGCTTTTTTTCTTGTTCTGGGCATTCCCTAAAATTGATATTGCGAAAAAGAGGCAAAGGATAACGGTCGAAAATTTCTGTAAATTCATATTGAGATTTTTTATTTCAGATTAAAAGAAAATCGTAGTTTCTGCAAGATGCTGTATGTTAATATATTAGAAAGAATAGTGCATTAAATGTTCAATTTTGAAAAATACAAAGAAAATATTAATCCCCAAATCTATATTGGCTATTGTTCGTATGGGAATTTCTTCGTGGTAGAGTAGAGCGGGAAGAATAAAGACACCTCCCCTGGCCCTCATCAATCCGCACGTGCGGTTTTCCTGCCTACGGCTTTCCTGGAAAGTTCTTCGGTGAAACTTACTTCAAATAATTGATAGATATACTTTGAAACTTTATTTACGAAATTTCGGGATCAGGCAGACTTCAACCTGAACGGCAAATAGAGTTGTAAGGCTCTTTAATCCTTAAAGGTATTTAATTTATTAAGCAATATAAATGCAAGCCTCGTGGCGCACCTTATGCACATAGATTTGGAATTCAGATTTGTGCAAGTTTCAGATCTAAAGTAAACTTACTTATACTGTAGAATGCTTATTCTGAAAAACTATTAAACAAAAAAAGGACGGAAAAAATTCCGCCCTTTTAAAAAAATATACTTACGAAAACTACGCCGGCATTTCAGGTAAAGACCATGGTGCGCGGTATTTGTGTTTAATTAATTCAGCTGCAAATTCAGTTGCAGGAACCGGATCAGTATAAACTTTTTCGAATGTTGGGTGACCATCATGAATACTAAATTTGTCTTCAACAACGATTTTAATTTTTTCCTGATCTGTAATATTGGTAAATTTCATATTGATACCGTCCCATTCCAGCTCTTTATTAAGCGTTTGAAGGCGAACAGCAAGTACACCCATAACAACCATTTCGTTGAAAGGTCCTGAAAGACTGAAATCGGAAGCAGTTTTTACGCGTGATGCAGGAGATTCTTTTGCAGCGCGAACCCAATCCATTTCGTGAGAAGCAGTAACACGACGACGGAATTTAGGAGCGTTGTCAGGTTTACTAACTGTACCATCAGGACGCAGAATCCAAGGATTAACGCCATAACATCCGCAAACCAATACACCTTTGGTTCCGTGGAAGAATACACAACCGCCGGAATCATTTGGATTCTTGCCTGAAGGCCATCCTGCCGGAAGCATCGGTTTAATACCACCGTCAAACCAATATACTTCAACCTGTGGAAGATTAATTTTGGCTCCAACTTTGGTTTTTCTTGCTGGGAATGTAAGTTTTACAGACTGAGCCGTAGGTGCGCAATCCTGTAATAATAAAGTAGAGTTACCCTGTGCTTTAATTGGATAGCCAAGCTCAAGACCAACAAATACCGGGTGTAAAATATGACAAGCCATATCGCCTAATGCTCCTGTGCCATAATTCCACCAGCCGCGCCAGTTCCAAGGATGATAGATTTCGTTGTAAGGAACCAACTTGGCAGGACCGGTAAATAAATCCCAATCTAATGTATCAGGAACCGGTGGAGTTGCTTTAGGAGTGTTAAGTCCTTGTGGCCAGATTGGACGATCTGTAAATGCTTCAACTTTTGTGACTTCTCCAATTTCGCCACTTGCAATCCATTCGCAGGTTAGGTTAACACCTTCCTGAGAAGAACCCTGATTACCCATCTGAGAAGCAACTTTGTGTTTATCAGCAAGTTTGGTTAATAAACGAGACTCGTAAACAGTGTGGGTAAGTGGTTTTTGTACATAAACACTTTTACCCATGGTGATGGCATGAGAAGCAATAATTGCGTGAGTGTGGTCGGCAGTTGCAACCAAAACACCATCAATTGATTTTCCCAGTTCATCGTACATAACTCTCCAGTCTTTGTACTTTTTTGCATCGGGAAATGCTTTAAAACAGTTATCTGCATACTTCCAGTCAACATCGCACAAACCAACGATGTTTTCCGATTTAAGGTTTTTTAAGTTTCCAAAACCCATACCGCCAACACCTACTCCAGCAATATTCAGCTTGTCACTTGGTGCAGCGTGTCCCAGACCTGCAATTGTGTTTGAGGGAACAATAGTAATTGCTGCTGCAGCTGCGGCACCGGTTCCCAAAAATGCCCTTCTTGAAACTTTGTTGTTTTCTTTCATGGTAATGAATTAATCCTTTAATGTTTTTATGGTTCTAATTGACCGCTAAAGATATTGGTTATTGATGATATCTGCAAATTTTTAACGCTTTTTATATTTGATTGAAAATTCAAACTATGCAACACAAATTTTTCACAGTCAAATTGCTTTGTATATGCCTGATATTTATTTGTTTGAATAAATAGTCAAAGCATAAACAATTGTAATAAAAGATTTTTAATTTTCTTAGTCATTAGCTGTACTTTACTTTTTGTCGTCAAGGTAGGAATATTAAAATATACCCACTTTCCTTGTTCAGATGATTCTGTATTTATCCTTTTGATTATTTGTTCGAATATTTCTCATTTTCGTATGTTTTCCCAAGGCGTTGCCGTTGGGCTATTATTTTTTCCCAAGGCGTTGCCATTGGGCTATTATTTTTTCCCAAGGCGTTGCCGTTGGGCTATTATTATTTCCCAAGGCGTTGCCATTGGGCTATTATTATTTCCCAAGGCGTTGCCATTGGGCTAGGGTATGTTGCCACTGCGTGGCGGGGATTCTGCACGGATTTATATTTGCATCTATAAGGGTGATTTGCATCTACAACAATGATTTCCAACATTATTCAAACATATATCAATATTTTTATTCACAATTCCAATCCCGGCACGGTCAACAGGCTAAACCTAATATATCCTAACCCAATGGCAACGCCTTGGGAAAAAACGACACACTCATGACCTGTCATTGCGCGGAGTGCGGCACAGAACTAACTTTGAAAGCTAATCATCTGCACCCCGAAGCAATCCCAAACTAACAAGCACAGTGCCAAAAACATTGTTTTGACTGTGCTTCAAATATTGGGATTGCTTTATCAAACATCTTGAACCTGCTAACCATTTA
>CAILKW010000169.1 GCA_903834845.1 uncultured Bacteroidia bacterium
AGAACCTTAGAAAAGATTTTTCAACTTAATTTTGTGAGCTTAGTGTATAATCTTAGTATTCGAGTGGCATTTCTTTATTTTTATGGTTTTTGTAATTTTGTAAAAAGCAAATATTGCCATGACAGAAACTGCAGACAATGAAACTGATGATTGTATAGGCAGATAATTTTAAAATAGAAATAAAACGAAAAAGGATAAATCATGGAAAAGGTTAAATTAGAAGACGGCATTGAACTGTCGCCAATTTGTCGACAGTTCAATGTCGTTGCACCTGATAGGAAAATGAGAGAAATGTATTTTTTAAACCCAAAGGTTTGCATGTTTATAGAAACAGATTGGGAACATGAATATTTGCCTTCGGCGGAGTCGAATCCTCAACCTTGATTTAATTTTCTATAAGCAAAAGACCTCGCTGAAGTCTTTTGAAATCTAATGCGATCAACTTTTCATGCAAGATTAGCTCTTGAACAGAAAACCGGAAAAAGTGGTGACTGGCTAGATTTTTTTCCACTATTCAAGGAGGATAAACGATGTAAATAGGTTTGTAAATAACCACAATAAGGCAATTGGGCCTGATTTTGGTTAAATGGAGTGAATAATTTTTCATATTCAAAATAAGAATAGTCAAAAACAATATACCAAATGGAGACACAAAAGGGCAATTCAGATATTATCTTGTACCAAACCGAAGATGGGAAAACTAAAATTGAAGTCCTTCTCGAAAATGAAAACGTTTGGCTGTCACAGGCGCAAATAGGTGAACTGTTTCAAAAAGCTAAAGCTTCTATAAGTGAACATATAAAAAATATCTTCGAGGAAGGCGAATTAACGGAAAATTCAGTTGTTCGGAATTTCCGAACAACTGCATCCGACAATAAAAATTACGACACATCTTTTTACAATCTTGATGTGATAATCTCTGTTGGTTATAGGGTTAAGTCGCATAGGGGCACACAGTTCCGGATTTGGGCTACCCAACGTCTGCGCGAATATATTGTGAAGGGTTTTACCATTAACCATGAACTGCTCAAACAATCTGGAGGTGGCAATTATTTTGATGAATTGTTAGCTCGTATTCGCGATATCCGATCATCAGAAAAAGTGTTTTGGAGAAAGATTTTGGATATTTACGCTACAAGTATTGATTATAATCCTAATACCGAAGTTTCGGAACTATTTTTCAAAACCGTTCAGAATAAAATGCACTGGGCTGCACACGGTCATACTACCGCAGAAGTCATTTACCAAAGAATAAATGCCGGTAAACCAAATTTAGGCTTAACAAATTTCAGTGGCGAAAAGCCAACAAAAATGGAAACAGAAATAGCCAAAAACTATCTTAATGAAAACGAGCTTAATGTTTTAAACAAGATGGTCACCGCATATTTAGAGTTGGCCGAATTGCAGGCACTTAACCAAAAGCCGATGTACATGAACGATTGGAAAGAACGATTAGACGACTTTCTTAAAATGACCGGTCGTGAAATCCTTTCCCATTCGGGCAAAATCACCCATCAACAAGCCATCGAAAGGGCCAAAGAAGAATATGAGAAATACAGACAACAGGTTCAAAATCAATTGTCAAAAGTAGAAATGGATTTCATTAAACAAATTGAATCCGGCGAAAACAAATTAAAACCTAAATGACTTTTGGATTTTATCTTGCCAACAAACCTTTATGCAGCCTTTGAAACTTTGTGGCGCAATACTGAGAATAATCTGTAAATTTCAGTTCAATTCATAATGTTTAATTTTACAGGGCCTATCAATCCCGATTTTATTTCACCTCTGTACATAGTAGGAATAGAAGTATAATTATTAGCTATAGTATTGTATATTAATACTTCTATTCTGTTTTCACCCTGCTTTGCAAATGGTGTGATGTTGAATTTCCAAGGGGGAGAAAGTTTAATTCCTGCACTTTTACCATTAATCAGTAATTCGGCTGAGGAGACCAAATCACCAAGATCAATTTCAAGCTTGTTTTTTAAATCTGAAGCTTCAATTTTAATGGTTTTTCTGTACCACGCACCTCCTGAATAGGCTTTTAAACCATCAATTTTTGACCAGTCACCCAAATCTATGGTTCCTTTACCGCATTGCTGATTAATATATTGAGGAATAGCACCTGCGCCACAATATCCAGGCTGATAGTCTATTTTTAATACAACCTGTGAACTTATCTGTTTTGAGTTTTTTATATTCACTGAGTATGAGGTTAGTCCATCGGGTTGCTTTTGGATGGATTTTGCCTGTAACTCTACACCATCAATCCAAATAGTAACTTTCCCGTAGGCCGAAAAAGTAAACGAATGTAATGCAGGTGCCGATTCAAAAGTAAATAAGCCTGATGATTTTCTTGAGATAGGGCAATCAAAAGGAAGCACGCCATAATCATCGTACCAGCTCATGGCAATTTGTTGTTTTTTGGGTCGGGGTACTCCGGGTTTACGAACGATAAAATAGGTTTCGCAAGCTTTGTCATACATCAGCAGTACAGGGTTGTTTCCTTTTTTCAATGTTATGGCCTTGCTGTTTACGTCAGATTTAACACTATTGACAAACATTGCTACCGGTTTTTCGTCTCCCGTCAGGAGGTCGAAAATTCCATCGGATGGTGAAACAATATCGGTGTATAACAGATAATAACGCCCTGCTTGTTCTGGTACTATTTGTTTAGACATTTTCACATTTTTCAAAGCACCGAGACGAATGAAATTATCATACATAAACCCTTTTAAGCCATGGTAGCCCTGATGACCTGGGTCTCCTTCTACTCCTTGTTTCCACGAAAAAGAATATTCTTCCCAAAGGTATTTCTTACCTGAAATGGTCACTCCATTTTCACCATCCTGAGCCATTATTTTTGATAGTTCTTCCTCAGTTGGTGCCACAGGAATAGCTCCGATTTTGAGAAATTGTTTGCCAATAGCACATGTAACACTCTCCCAGGTAGTATCTAATGTGAGTTTTCCGCCTTTGTATTCTTTAGTTTCACTGAAAAACATTTGACGCACTTGAGCTCCCAACAGTTCATTTTTTGCAGGAAGCTGATAATCTCCCCATTGGTTATCGAGTGAAGGCTTCACCTCAAATTCCCATGATTTGCCCAGATCAGTCTCGTTTACAATTTTATCATCCTTTATAACATTTTTACATTCAGTGTTTTGAGGATCAAATACAATGATCTGTATTTCTTTATTGGAAAGTGGTAAAGTTACTTCTGTACCTTCGTCTGTTTGAACAGAAAAATTGGAAAGAGAAGCGATATCACCATTCCAGGGATTCCACAATTGTGCCGAACCTTTAGCCTTGAAAAAACATTTACTGCCTTTCGGAAAGTTGTAAAGAGCAAATATGTCGCGTTTTCCGATGACCCGGTGCATTACGTAACCACGTTCTTTCAGATCAGTAATTATTTTAAAGTTTGGGACGTATTTCCCGGATATTATTGAAGAAACAGAATTTATATCATTGCATTGAATCACGTTTTGCCCTTTTGAAAACACCGCCGACACGATTTTTGCCGTTTCAGCATCATTTACTCCGTTTTTCTCAGTTGCCTGAGGTACATCACCGATATTAACAACTATTCCTCCAGCTTTTTCAAATTCTTCAATTTTTTTTAGTGAAGAAAAGCGTATGGCTTTCATTGAAGGAACAATCAGAACTTTATATTTTTCTCCGGAAACATTCAATTCTGCATTTTTGACTTCGGAGCGTGCAAGTGATTCAAAATCTATAAAGTCGAAGTCAATACCTTTGTTGTAAAGCAATTCGCCGGTTTTGAAAGAAATATCAACCGATTGTTTACCGTCCATACCTGCAATTACCGGTTCAGTCGGATACATTATTGCTACATCACAATTGTGATAACCTTGAGACAGTAAGTAAGATAATCGTTGAATACAATTCATCAACGGGTCAATCTGTTGCCAATAAGGCATTCTGAAATGGTTACACGGAGGAGCCCATTCCCACCAACCACCTTGTGTGGAATAATATAAACCATGAAATGACATCAGGTTGTAGCCCGCCACAAAATTGGCAAAGATTGCGTCTGTTATATCCGATGAAGAGGTACCCCAGCCACTGCTGTGGAATCCTTCGAGCCAAACACGGGGACGTTCGTAAAGGTGAGATATTGAAGCTGCAACTTTTGCTTTGATGATATCTTTTGAAAGATTTGGTTGGTCGGATCCTGGCCCCTGATTCCACCGTTGGGTACGAAAATAGTCGCCAAACTCCGCAACATCCTTACCGCGTCCCCCGTGATCACAACCAAATATAAGGCCTCTGTCCTGATGCCACTGGTAAACAGGCTTAAAGAAGTTTTCTTCGCTTAGGCTAACGATTACATCATTGTAGTCGAGTTTTATTTTGGGAGTTATTGCACCAATATTCACGAATAAAGCATCAAGGTAAGGAATAATATCATAACCTTTTCGTTTTTTAAATTCCCGTGCAAATGAGCTATCCCAGAGATTCCCTCTCACCCTGAATTCCAATTCGTCTGAAAAGAAAAAATTGAGTCCCCCGGAATCCAAGCCGGTTAAAGCTTTTTCAAATTTTTCGAAAAAATATTGATTATAAGCTTTCCCGCTCTCAGGATGCATTGGGTTATACGATGGGATAAGCCGTTCAGGAAATACACT
The DNA here is from genome assembly GCA_903834845.1 of uncultured Bacteroidia bacterium. GTDB lineage: Bacteria > Bacteroidota > Bacteroidia > Bacteroidales > Prolixibacteraceae > JAAFHB01. The sequence goes on from CAILKW010000169.1 coordinate 4,656, forward strand.
GATTATCATCCATCTTTCATTTTCAAAACTGTAATTCAAATTGCCATCTTTCACCAGAGGTAACAAATCTTTTCTTGTTTCTGTAACTAATGAATTATCTTCTTTAACTTTAAAGGCAGTCAATAAAAGTAGATTTTCCGGCATATTCAGAGTTCCTTGTCCTGTCAGAATTACAGATTTGCTTTTCAATGTTGAACCATTTAAATCTGGGTTTTGCTTAATAGCTTCATCCATCGAAAAACCCTGGCCAATTCCTATTGTGTAATCGCTTAGGCTAACTGTCATACCGCGTTTTTTAGCCTCTGCAGCAAACCATTTAAAAAGCTTCCACCAGTCATCGGTAAAAAGGGCAGGTTTGCTCGGATTTGACCATCCATAAGAAATTCCACCTGAATCCTGATGGCTGTAATTGATTTGTAAACTCGAAATGCCTTTGTTTTTTAATTGATCCAATTGCCATTGGAGACGTTCGCGGGTAAGTGTATCGCCCTGCCACCAATAAAAAGGGACTTCGCCATATCCGGAAGACGGTTTTATGAATCCAGGTAAAACATCAAGAGATGGGCTATGATCAGGATAGCCTGCTGGCAATCTGGTTTGCGCAATTGAAAGAAAAGAAATCAACAGAAAAAGTAAGAACAGACGATTTTTCATAACTCAATTTAGTATTTTACCGGTTTGTATTTATAATTATTTACCTGAATTCAATTTTAATTCTGCAGTGAAAGCTAATTCAGGGTCGCCTCTGCGTTGCAATGTCTTGCAGAGAGTTAGGAGGCTGGGGTTTAGTTTTTGTTTGCTTGTTTTACCGTTAAGTACCAGTGTTACGGGTAACTTGAAATCAATTAGCCGACTGTCGAGCAATATGGTTGCTGCCTCAAGATTCGTTGTCGCAATAAGGTGATTATTGTGGCATGTAACATCAAACTTCTTTCCGGCTTCAGGCATTGGCACATTTAGCCAGAAAAAATCACTGATTACATTATCGCTAAGAAGCCAGGTTAAATCCCGTGGTACCGGATGCCGTAAATTAGGATACATTTCGGCAATCTTGTCACGATCGGGAAGACCTGAATGAGGGTGATCGGCTACTATTTGAACTGTGACAGGAAAAATGTCTGTTCTGTCGCCTCGTAAATCGTTTACATTTTTCTCAAATTCGAGAATACGTTTATACCGTCCGTACATTGTATCCTTTGAGCCAACCATGGTTGTAAAGACTGTATTCCGAAGTGTAATAGGATCGATACCATCAGTTGGAGCTGCAGCACTTGCATGAATAGCAGCGAAGTAGTCAGGCATCTTTGGTCCAATAGCAAAAGCTCCGTAACCACCATGAGAATAACCCATTATAAATTTTTTAGCAGGATCAATATCACCGAAAAGGAGAAACTGGCGAAGGAGATTCTGTATAAGAGGATAAACATACCCGGTATAGAAACCATTCCAGGTATTGTCAGGTGCACGTAAGGCTACATAAATATATCCTCCTACTTCGGGGTGATCGCGGTAATAAACCTGCATGTGTCGCCACTGACTGTCGTTAACTTCCTGTGGCGCACCACCTCCACCATGCATAGCTATAAATAATGCCCAACCATTTGCAGGGCTGGTGCCAACTGTTTTAACAGTATATGGACTGATATGGCTTTCGAATCGAACCTTTTTTGAATTGAAATCATTTCTAAGTGAATCGTGTATTTGAGCTGTACGATATGATTCCCATACAGCATTGCGCACCGCTTGTTCATTGTTGCTAAGAAGTTTTTCGAGGTTTCCTGAGAATTTCCAGTTTACCTGCTTGGTATCCGCAGCTTTGAAGTATTCTGAAAGTTCCAATTTGAGTTTTGATAAGTCTTTTTCCACTAATGGTTCAGAAACCGGTATCGGAGAATATAATGGCTTGGCAGGAGACGGTACCGTAGGAATTCCACTTAAAAAGATGGGGAATTTGTCCTCGGTGACGGTTCCGGTAGTATAATATTGGTGATATTTCTGGTTTTCGAACTCGGCTTCAACCACATAAGTTCGTTGCTTTGGCAATTGGAAGAAAAGGTGGTCGTTCATATCTGCTGTATCTCCCTTGCTTATACCGTCAAATTTAATTGTCGGATTTGCAGAATCTGTTATAGATACTTTAGCAGCCACACGTTTTCCGACTGGTCTGTTAAACACATCAACCATCAGGCGCAGCCCTTTCGGTTCTTCGGGTTTAGCAGTAGCTGTATATCGGTCGGTAACGTTAACCGCACTGACATAATCAACATTTTTGGCCCACGACAAAGGGAAATTAAGATCAGTTTTTTTGAAACTACTTGCATAAATTGCATGGCTTCGGTCGTCCTTCACAGCTTGTGATGCATTACCAACAAACCAACCGCGATCAAATCCTTCGGGACTTTGTTC
>CAILKW010000170.1 GCA_903834845.1 uncultured Bacteroidia bacterium
GTAGTTGCCGAAGAACTCAAACACCGAAGCCATTTTGCCTGCACAGCCACTTACCTCGCTCCCATCGCTATTGCCACATATACCATCACGCCTCAGACCAATTCCGATTGAGACTGCCCAATCGTAAACCGGAAGATATTCGGTTTTTGTTCCTGTAGGAAGCTGAAGCAAAGTTTTATGGAATGCATCACGATGAATTTGGATATGCTCTTTGTATTTTTCGGGTGAAATGTCAGGTTTCCCGAACGGATACGTATGCCCCTCACCCCAGTTGCCGTAAGAGCGTATATCAATGAATGTTATATTTGGATTTCCATCATAACGCGCAGCAAGTGCCTTTATAAAACGGGTAAGATTTTTCATAAAGATCGGGTCATCGAAAACAGGAACAAGCTTTAGCCCTGGTACGCCTGTTGTACTCAATTTAGGATCCTTGAGTTCAAAGGTATCGTATTTTGCCCCGGCATCGAAAACCCATTTTGGTGTGACCCAAAATTCAGAGGAATGAGTGTTGGCGCACATAACACCGAAGGCAAACTGTTTACCCGCATCAACCCATGCTTTAATATCATTGTCAATAATGTCCCAACGGTAAACTCCCTCCTCAGGTTCTATTTTACCCCATTGATATCGAATGTAACCCAATGACCCTAAAGCCAATACTTCTTCTGGTTGATTCTTTACCGAGCCATACAAAACCCAACCTTTACCGGGATTGACAATAGCATTAGTAGTTTGGGTAGGCGTAACTATAATATCTTTGGAAACAATAATGCCTGACAGAATGAGAATTACGAAACAAACTTTTATAATCATCTTATGTTTAATTATTTAGCCACATATTCGATAGCTTGTTTCAAAAGTTTCCTGAAGTCCGGACTTTCGAATGTGGGAACATCATGACCGCTCTGCAATGTCACTACTTTCGCTTTACCGTATTTTTTTGTCCATCCTATAATTGCGTTGCTGTCAGATGAATCGGTAGTCAATAATGTAGTTACACCTTCTTCGATGTAGTATCCCTTATATGCTTCATCGAAAAGTTCAAAATCATTTATCCCTTTTGTAACAGGATGCTTTTTATCTGCTATTCTGATACGCATTTGAAGATCATGTTTATAGGTACAAGCAGCAAATTCTTTTCCGTTTACTGTTGTTGGTTTGTGGAAATATTTCCCTCCGATAATGTTAAAATATTCAGGCCAATCGTCAAAAGCACAAATGCTATGATGTAATGCAACCAACGGTTTACCCTGACTTATACATTCGGAAAAATTTTTAGCCTGTTCATCTGTTATTTTCTGCCACATGTGGTAAAAAACCAACGCATCGTATTTACCTCTGTTTTCAGGCAAAAACATATCGAAGGCAGCGGGTAGTTCGGCAATCTCGAAAGAAATATTATCACCAAGACTTGCCAGCATTAGATTAAATTCGACAGTTTTGTAACTATGTCCGCCGGTTATTACGAGAATGCGGATTGGTTTTGCATGTAAAGAAGTACCAGCTGAAATAATGCTTATCATGCACAATAAAAGGAAATTAAGTGACTTTTTCATAATAAAGTTGATGAAAGTTGGATGAATAATTGAAATAAAAAAGCCGAAAGAACTCAATTTTGAATTTATAGGCACAAACAAAGTTCAGTAACTTTTACATGGGACAAAAATAGGAAAGAAATCATAGCTAATTGTAAAATTAAAACCCCGTTATTTTACTTTCTTACAGATAATTTCAATAGATTTGCAGGTTATGTAGTTCCATTAATTAATATGGTGATCTTATGAAAGAAAACAAAAATGAAAGCAGTATCCGCGATAATTTCTCAAACGGAAGTGTTGGTGATTTTTTGGCAGAAAATATCATTTCCGATTCGAACTTTTCCTTCGTAACAGCTTATTTTACAATTTGCGCCTTAATTACATTTTATTTTCCAACCATTTGCTTTTCTCTCCAACGCCGGTAATAATCACGGTTTGAATAGCTCTGGAAAATACGACATAATAGAGCGACCTTTCCTGCTGTGAATACGACTCCTTTTCTTTGTCAGAAAGCTGGTCGTAGTTGTTATAACGGTAAGGTACTTTATTCTCCGACATGCCTTTTGCAAAAACGACTTTGAATTCGTGGCCTTTGATGTTATGGAAAGTTGATACATTCACTGCCGAAATATTTTGCTTTGAACTACTTAGGTCTAAATATTTTATATTCTCCTTGTTGAGTAATCTCTTTAATTCATCAGATCCTGTATTTGTACGAGCACACAGGCAGATTTCATTTGGATGTATTATTCCTCCAATTATAATTGAATTTAGCTTCTCAACGATAAAATTGTCCTCTTCCTCCGGTGTTGTAAATATTTCATATACAGGGGGATTGCCGTGTAATAACGAAAGATACCCTTTTAAGTTCTCCTGATTTCCATCAAAATCATCCACTTGCAGGTTTGATACAATCCTCATTGCAAGGTGTTTGATCTCTTCTGTTGTCCGGTAATTGATTTTCAGTTTACGGCTTCTGCGACCTTTCACAATGATTCCTGATTTCGCGAAATTGAGCGATTTTTTATAGATATTTTGAAATGGGTCGCCAACCAAAAACAGGTCGTTTTCTTTTTCTTCAACAAGCGAACGCACCAGGCTTAATTCCGGATTGCTAAAATCCTGAACTTCGTCACAAACTATAAAAGAATAGGGTTTGATTTTTTGCCCGGAAAAATAATCAGTGAGCAGGTTGCACAGTTCCAACTTGGAATAATTTCCCGATTTTTGTTTTTGAAATTCTTCATATACCATCCAAATTTCTATTTTATCTTTTCTGCCAATGCGTGTATTCCTCCCTATCCGAGATGCTGCTTGGTATGCTTCCAGAGAATTGATTTTTTGGGGCAGGATCACCGCGTTGTATTCGGTATGAAAAAAATCCACGTCAAAACCGGATGGGAGTTTTTCCAACACTTGGCCCCAAATCTGTTTTTCCTGTTCAACTGTCAAATAACCAACCTTCGTTTTGAAAATTTTGTATTGTTGATTGTTTGCCAAATCAAAGATCAGCTTGTCGATATTATTTATTTCAACCTTTCCGTCCGCAATGCCCAAGCCTTTAATGGTTTCCTGAAGGTATTGTGTCAGGCTTTTGGTATAGGTGGTAAATAGAACAGGTGAGCTGAACACTTCGGCATTTTCGGTAAGGTATTTGGCCCTGTGCAAGGCACATACTGTTTTTCCGGTTCCTGCACCACCTGTCACCTTAACGGGTCCGTTGTAATTGCGATAGGCCAGATTGCGTTGGCTTGGGTGCAGAAATACCTTCCACTTATCGAAACTGCCGTTCAATATCTCTTCGAGCTGGGCATCATCGGTCAAAATAAAAGCGTGTTTAAGGGCATTGCTGCTCTGCATTGGATTTGTTTCGGCTTTACCGGCATTGATATCTTCCAATATTTCTTCCAGAGATATCCCTTCAGCCAGATAGAATAAATACTCATAAACATCTTTTGGTAAGTTCTTTTCGCATTTGTTAAGTTCTTCCAAAGTATTTATTGACCGGACCAGACCGATCATTTGTTCTGGCGTACCGATGGCTTTCAAATTGAAATCGGTAACCGAATCAAAAAGTGGTTTTACTTCAGTATGTATTGCTGTAACATCGACCTGCAATTCGGGCTGCTCGAACAGTTGAAATCCTTGTGTTGCCTTGTTCCATTCGAAAATTTTGTTCTTTGCCCAATCCATTGCCTCATCGTGGTTATCGACCCACAACAGGTGATAATTCTCCCCAGTTTCGGGTGCCTGTACAATGGCCCGGTATTTGTCACCTATCCGGACCGTCCTCAAGCTCTGGTCAACAAAATTGGTGATCTTCTCCAAATTAATAGCGGCAGATGTGGGGTTCTCTTTGAATTTTTTCAGGAATTCCCTGGTTCTCTTTTGTATCTGCTTTGGCAGATTGGAGAACGAATCAAAGAATGAGTCGTGCATAAATAACTGTATCTTGTGGTCCATCGTTACAATATTTTAGAGAGGTTGAAATTTTCGATAGTATATTCTGTATATCCGAGTTGAATGAATTTTTCCCGTGATCCTTCACCTAGTGGACAGATAAAGAATTTGTACTTTTCCGAACCCAATTCGGACTCTGCAACAATCACATCATCTTCCAGTAAGTCAAAATAAAATTCCTTGTTAATCTCAATGTTTTTATCAACTAATTGTTTTACAATTACATGCAATTCGGGCTTGAAATTTGCCAGTACCTGTTCTATTGATTCTGAATCAGGTTGCCTTTCCGTTTCGATCCCCTTGTAATCATGAAATTGCAACAAGTTGTATGTCTGCCAAAACAAATCCCAATTCTCCTGGACATAATCTCCTGCCGGTAAACGGTGAAGGATGGCAGCCTGTATTTCAAAGCCCCTCAATTTGGCCAAACAAACGATTTTCAATTCATCCAGAAATTTCAAATTATCGCAGAAAGAAAAGTGGTCCTGAAGGTTAGGAAAAAACTCAAAATCCAATTCATTGCCAGATTCAAGAAACGCACCCAAACTTTCAGGTGTTAAACATTTGCCCAATATTTTCGTTTGACAGGTAAATAGTTGAACAGCAGACCATAATTTCAGGTCAAGATTTGATAGCGGCTGTTTGAGAAAGACAGCAAACCTCGAAAAACTGTGGTTTTTGTTGATGTTGTTTAAATCAAAAGATTTTAAAGCCGGAATTTTTGGGGCAACTTTCACAATTGTATCCATGTCCATTCTTTGCCGGAGCAGGTCGTTGCCCTTAATGGTTGAGGCGTTTATAATATCATCCCATGTAAAGATCCAGAGTGAATACCTTCCCGATTGTGCTATTGCATCCCTGATTTTCAGATCGCCCATGACACGTTTGTGCTCGTTCGTTGCATGAAACTGATATCCATCGAGGTAAACAATGATCTCCTTTATCTCCTGTGTTCTTTCAAACGATTCTGATATTTCATTGATATTTAATGATATGCATCGAAATACAAAGTCTGGACGTGTGGTGTATTTTACCCCTGCCAAATTATTCCCCAGGTTCTGCGGCTTTATTAGGTAGCAAACAGAATTGTGCCCGTCCCTGAGGGTAAGCCTGTATTCCCTAAATCCGGACTCGACAATTTCTTCAAAATCAGAATCCTGTTTCGATTTGTATTCATCTTTCAGCAATTGGACAAACCGCTCCTCAAGTTCCGATTCTTCATCATTGGCAATGTTGGTAAGGTTCGTAAGGCTTTGTACTTCGTTCCATTCGTTCGATTTTTCAATGATGTCCCTGAAAAGAATCTCTGCCTCATTCCTGCTCAATATTTCCCTATCGTATTGATTGCCATAGGTGTATATGCACTTGTAGCAACCGTCTTTTCCTTCATCCTTACAAGTGCAATGTTTAATATGGTCATATGCCACGGTAAGCAGTTCAGTAAATTCTTTAGTATCGAACAACCTCGACAGATAACCTGTCCCACCGGGAATACTTTCATACATGACCAAAAACCGTTCTTTCCGACCGGAAGCCGAATTGAATTCTTCGTAAGTTTGAATTTGGACATGGTCGGGGTGCCCTTTGTAATAGTTTTTAAGGCCAAGCAAAAGACCAGCCTTGAAAATGGATACCTTTTCAGAAGTCCTGAAATCCTGGACTGGCAGCAAAATTTTCAGGGCTTCGGTTTGAAAACTACGATAGAGGTAGAGCTCGGTAAAAATATCATCCTTATTCCCATGGTATTCGGCACTCCGATGGACGCAATAACCAAAATGATATGACCTAATATGCTTATCTAGTTCGTAACGTGTTAATTGTCTTTCAGTTGCCTTTCCACAGGTTTTGCAAACCAC
>CAILKW010000171.1 GCA_903834845.1 uncultured Bacteroidia bacterium
AATTGATTATTAAATACTTCTAACCTTAAAATTTTTCAAATATTCAGCAATCGCATTAACAGGCAGTTTGCTTCCAATAGCCTTTACATCGCGGATAAAATCGTTACATTCTTGTTCGGTGAGTTGTTTCTCTTTCAGGGCTTCAGCCAAAAAATCCATGGTGGTCAAATAGGTGATGGCATTGGCCTCACAATAACTTGTAATGTCTTTCAGATTGCTACTGGCAAATATATCCTTATTGAATTTGCAATAGGCCATACAGGCACTTTCACCTTTTCCAAAAGTCTTAATTAATTTGGCATATTCTATCATTACTTGCCTGTTTACCTGGAAATTAATTTCTTTGATAAAACCAGTTCCTATCACATTATCAATATAGGTTTTAAATTTCCGGGTTGCTCTTAATTCAGTGGCAACTACATCAAGCATTACCTTTTTGTTTTTGAAAATAGAAGGGAGTAAAGCAAATTGTCCACCACTAATGAAATGACTGATCACATCGGCATCGAGCAAAATCAGGCTATCAATTTTCGTCGCCATGCTCAGGATTTGTAATGTCAATGCCGATTTTCCGCATCAATTCCATATAATGACCTTCCGAAATTTTCTCAATATCAAATAGTCTTTTTGCCTTTTCTCCGTAATCACCAACAATAACCCCGTGGTTTCCTTCTTTATAAAGCGAAGTTTCATAACCATATTGTTGTGCCGTTTCGGTAGCTTTAAATGCCTTGAAATAATCATAAGCTTTGGCATCCAATAAGCCGAGCATCTTTAACCGCACAAGCATTGATGAATGGGAAACGGTAAAGTACTGTTCCAATCTGATTACTGTTTGTAAACTGATTTTCTTTTTATCTAATTCTTCGTCAGGTATCATTTCCTGAATACCGATTTCGGGTATTAAAAAGCACGAAGCAAAGTAATCGGCATTGAATTCTTGCTTTTTTTTTTGATCAAATAAGCCGGTTTTACATTGGTGTATTTCAAATTTATCCTGAATGAACAAGTGATAAAGTTCGTGCGCAATTGTAAAATGCTGCCTTCCTATTGAATGATTAGAATTGACAAGAATAAAGAGGGCATTATTGTTTACCTTTAATGACATTCCCGAAAAAGTTTCAGTTAACGGTCGGAAAACTGTGAATACATTCAACTTTAACAAAAGACTCTTAAGATGAATAGCTTCACCACCACTGATACCGTTTCGTTCCCTGAATTGGTTGGCCTTTTTTTGAAGTAATACACTCATACCGTTGCAAGTAGATTGCTCATTTTAAGGTAGTTTTTAACAATGGCTTTAAAGTCAGCAATAGTTTCAAGGTCAGACTTTTCAAGCCCATCCGTCCTAAAAGCACAGGCCACATTTTCTTTTACAAGATTTTCATCCTCTTCATAGAAATCTGACAGTTCTACTCCATACAAGTCGCTTAAACGGTTAAGCACTTGGTACGGAATTTCCCGAGTGCCATTTTCATAATAGCTTATCATTTCTCTTTTTACGCTTAGAAAGTTTGCAACAGTGTCTTGTGAAAGTTTATTTATATCCCGATATGCTTTGATATTTTTACCGATAAAATTGTCTGTTGTCATCGTTTTCTGAATTTGTTACAATAGTAGTATGAATTTATATAATTACAAAATAGTGTAACAATTATTTGTACAAATTGTTTTAAATATATCTCTGATTTTAAGCTATTACACTCAAATTCCTCGAAAAGTCTTTGATCAATATGCGGAAAAGTTTGTGATTACTCCTCAAAAATCCCAGAAAACCCGGGGAGGTAACAGGATGTCGGGAAGTGGAATATTCTTCAAATTTGGCTTGATTTCACACTTCACACTAATACAGACAGTTATGTTTTTTGTGGTCAAAAATGAGATGGCATACACCCCTCTAATATTAGGTGCTGCTAAAAAATAAGTACAGAAAACAATTTGTATTCTACTTTTTGAAAATGATAAACCATAAATCCCTCTAAGCGAAATTAAAGCTGTGTTCTTCGTTCTCCTTTTTCCTTTCACCCTGCTCATTGTCATGGAACTTCCCACATTGGGGTCATTGCCGATCTGGCTAATGTTCTATTGTTGCGTCAGGATTGGGCGACATAGGAAACGTCTCTCTTTTATGTCCCGGTTGTCCACCGGATTTTTTTCCGCTTTTTTCACGGAGGCTTTGGTTCTTGAACTTGAACAGGTCATGGGATGGTGGAAGGGAACTGTTCTTTGTGGATTTTAGTACCCTTATTTCCTCTTTTAGAACTTTTACATCATCGGTCAATTTGTCAACTGCGATAAGAAGGTTATAGACCATATCTACCAGTTCGTCCTTGCTATGTTTCCCAATTTCCTCTTTCGAGCGCATAACCCTTTCGTTTTTGACAAAGGTCGTTTAGGGTTATGCATAACATACTATTTTAACCCCATTGTTTATAAACACAAAATCAAATATTTATCAACACACCTAACAATAACACCCTATATTACTTTCTAAACCCCGCGACAATCACTCGGTTAGAAATAAACATGTATTTTTTCACCCAACGCAAGGAGAACGGATTCACGGTTAAATAGAAATTCTTGGGAAAAGCATTTTTAACTTTGAAAAGAACCTGAGTAATTACAAATTAAGAGAAGTTTGTCAATTAACAGTTGGACAAGTGACAGCACAGCAGGTAATTAAACCATATACCAAAGTTGGTTTCCCACCCGAATAAGGGTTTGTTCATCCTTAACACGTATTGCCAGACACAACATGGTGTTCAATGCACATTCAAGGAAAAGAATGTGTTATTGGATATTTTGAAGACAATATTTTTCAAATAAAATTTCTCGACAAATACCATTAATTTTGGAAGACCCAAAAGAAAAACACTTGAAAGAATAAAGAACGAATACCCAACAAAGGAGATAACAAATGGCGGGTTTGGAAACATAATTGAAGCTTAGTTGTCCGCATAATCATTCCCGTTTGTTAACAGATAAGTACCTTGCAATCCGCCACTTGTCATAGCCTCAGCAGTTACCTGCAAAACTTGGGGAGCATTGCTAACTTTGAACTTCCGGGCTTTGACCAAACCGTTTTTACAACAAGGCAAACATTTATTGACCTTTTTTTAATACTTTTGACACCCAAATATTAAGCAGACACAATGAAAGATTTAAAAATTGCTTTTAAAATTGAAAGTTCTTCAACAAATCAGAAACTAAACACAAACTCTTATGGCTCAACGCATCAAAACCTCTCAAGAGTTTAATCAATTTATTAGTGCTAAAGCCCAAAATCCAAACCTTGGGAATGACTTTTTAGCAATGCGTTCTGCTTGTTATGAAGCGATCGCGAAATTGAGAAAAAGACCTTTGCTGCGGCGGTGGAATTTTTGACCCAATTTCGCACTGTGAAGAAATGTTTGCTGCTAAAATTTTAAAATAAAGTTTCTAAACTCATTTATATGCTTTTTAATATTGAAGGGAAAAAGATACTCATTACCGGGTCAACAAGCGGTATCGGTAATGTTCTTGCCGAAGGCTTAGCTCAGGCCGGAGCTTTTGTGATTTTAAATGGCAGAACGGAAAAAAATGTAGATCAAGCAGTTAAATCATTTCTGGCACGAGGCTATAAAACTTCGGGTGCTGCTTTTGATATTACAAAGGCTGAGGAAGTTGAACTCCGGATTGCTGAACTGGAATCGGATTTAGGCACAATAGACGTTTTGGTAAATAACGCAGGCATTCAACATCGTGCACCTTTGGAAGAATTCAAACTTGAAGATTGGAATAAGGTGATCAACACTAATCTTACTGGTGCATTTATTGTAAGTCAGGCAGTTATAAAATTGATGATCACTCGCCGGAGTGGAAAAATCATTAACATTTGCTCGTTGCAAAGTGAATTGGCACGTCCTTCTATTGCACCCTACTCTACCGCAAAAGGTGGTTTAAAAATGTTGACACGCAGCATGGCAACAGAATGGGCAAAATACAACATTCAGGTCAACGCAATCGGTCCGGGATATTTCAAGACTGAGATGACAAAAGCTCTTTGGGAAAATCAGGAATTTGACACTTGGTTG
>CAILKW010000172.1 GCA_903834845.1 uncultured Bacteroidia bacterium
GGGCAGGTTGCATACGCGTTACTCACCCGTGCGCCGGTCTCTAATATTGCTACTATACCCCTCGACTTGCATGTGTTAAGCCTCCCGCTAGCGTTCATCCTGAGCCAGGATCAAACTCTCCGTTGTATAGAAAATTTTAAATGTTTTTCTGTCACTTCCCGGTGTGCTCGAATCTTTCGCTCGTTCTATCTAATTCCTACTATCGTAGTTCGTCTTCTATCCTTCTCAATATCTTCAATGAACTTAGTATTCTCTTTTCTTCATCCCCCTTTTTTCAGGCGAAAGTTCGGCAAAGGTAATCCTTTTTTTATTAATCCAAAAACTTTTTTGAAAATTATTAAACCTTTTATTCAACAACTACCCAAACCTTAAATATCCCCCCGAACGACAATCTTATTTAACCTTTGCAGCTCCCTAAAATCGTGGTGCAAATGTAAACGGTTTTATTACACTATCAACAAAGAAAAGAAAAAAAAAATCTTTTATTTTCGTGCCCATATATTCCTGATATATTGCCCATTACTATCTGATAAAATTCAATTATACCAATTTTATACGAGAAGATTTCAATTATTGTATGAAAAAAACGTCATAAAATTAAACTAAAACATCATAAATGAAGTAATTTACTATCAGCAAAAAGGATGAGATAATGAGAATATAATGGAAAAGCAGATCTACTATTCACAAAATTCAACCGATTATATTGGATAAATGGGTTAAAAGTGCGTAAAATATTTGTAAGCAAACTGTAAATAATGAAAAAGCCGGAATAAATCCGGCTTAATCTTAGTATTTGTAGTGTCCGATGTCCTCCAGTGAAGAGGCCCGAATAAATTCTGCTCTTGCCTTAACTTCCCCTTTTGCCATCTTATTAAAATTCTGCGCTGATCGGGAATACTCCATGTCACGGTTTGCATCTAGAACAAGCAAATAGCTCATAATGATGTAACCCGCCATCTCGACTAAACGCCGTGCATGGAAATCAATGAATTCATTATCTCCAACAGAAAGTACTTTGTTAACAGCTTCCTCATAATCCTGAGTTAATGAGATCAATATACGACGAAATCTTTCCAATTCAGGCCTTAGATCCTGCTTCTCATAGGCATGGATTTGTTTTAGGTAACCACCAGTAGTAACTCCTCTTATAGCAGCAACTACTTGCAACTGTGTCGTTCCTTCGTAAATTGATGTAATTCTGGCATCACGATATATACGTTCAACTGCGTAATCTTTCATAAAACCAGATCCACCATGAATCTGAATTGCATCATAAGCATTTTGATTGCAGAACTCAGAAGTGATTCCTTTAGCGAGAGGAGTAAACAAGTCGGCCAAATGTTGAAAAACTTTCATTTCATCACGCTCAACATTTGTCAGTTTACGCTCTTCGGAAATATGTTGATATGTCTTGTAAACGTCAACGAATCTAGCTGTTTCATACAGTAAAGTTCTAGAAGCATCAAGTTTTGCTTTCATAACAGAGAGCATTTCATAAACAGCAGGAAACTGAATAATTGTTTTTCCGAACTGGACACGCTCTTTTGCATATTGTAATGCCTCACGATATGCAGCTTCAGAAATTCCTACAGCTTGGGCAGCAATTCCAAGCCTTGCACCATTCATCAATGCCATTACATATTTGATCAACCCCATTTTGCGACTACCAATCAATTCTCCAGGTGCGTCTTTAAATACGAGTTCACATGTAGGAGACCCTATAATTCCCATTTTGTGCTCAATTCTTCGTACTGTGACACCCCCCTTTCGTTTGTCATATACAAACATTGACAAGCCACGACCATCTCTTGTGCCTTCCTCCGAACGAGCCAACACCAGTGCTATGTCACCATCTCCATTAGTAATGAAACGCTTAACACCATTTAGGATCCATGTTCCTTTTTTCTCGGAATAAGTTGCTTTTAGTTGTACAGCCTGAAGATCTGATCCTGCATCTGGTTCAGTAAGATCCATCGCCATGGTTTCTCCTTGAACTACTCGTGTAAGCCATCTTTCTTTTTGTTCCTCAGAAGCAAACTCATTTAAAGTCTCTGCACAATCTTGCAGCCCCCAAATATTTACAAATCCTGCATCGGCACGAGAAACAATATCGGCTGCCATGATGTATGGAACAATGGGGAAATTCAATCCACCAAATCTTCTCGGTAAGGTAATCCCCAATAAACCAGCTTTTATCAAAGCATCAAGGTTTTCTTGAGTTCCTCTGGCATATATTACATGTCCGTTTACCACCTTAGGTCCTTCGGCATCAATTGATTCAGCGTTGGGCGCAATAATATCACCACTAATTTCGCCCACAACCTCAAGAACACGTTCATAACTATCCATTGCGTCCTCAAAATCTAATGGGGCATAATCAAAGTTAGCTTTGTCGGCGAAATTACGTTCCTTTAACATTACCAACTTCTGCATCATAGGATGCGTCAAGTGGAATTTTAAGTCTCTATTATCGTTATACAAATTTGCCATTTTTCCTTTTATTTTTTAATATGAACTGATTGATCACGTTTTACTTGGTATTAAGCTTGTAATACTTAATCATTTTAGGAATTACTTCCGAAAGATCGCCAGTAATAACATAGTCAGCCAATGAGTTAATTGGTGCATCAGGGTCAGTATTGATTGAGATAATCTGAGCAGACTCCTCCATTCCTGCTCGGTGCTGAACCTGACCCGAAATACCGCAAGCAATATATAACTTCGGACGGACAGTTATGCCAGTTTGTCCAATCTGTCGTTCATGTTCAGCATAACCGGCATCAACAGCAGCGCGAGAAGCTCCCACTTCTGCACCTAAAACGGCAGCAAGATCATAAAGTAACTTGAAGTTTTCTTTCGAGCCCACGCCATATCCTCCAGAAACAATAATTGTAGCTCCTTTAATATTTATTTTTCTTTTTTCAAGATGTCGTTCTATTACCTGAACTGCGAAATCGGTATCCGAAACATACTTGGATACGTCAAGAAGCTTGACTTTACCCGGATAATTTGGGTTAAAAATCTCTTTTTTCATAACACCCTCACGTACTGTTGCCATTTGTGGGCGACATTCAGGATTGATAATCCAGGCAATAATATTCCCTCCAAAAGCCGGACGAATCTGATATAATAAGTTTTGGTAAGTTTTACCTGCTTTTTTATCTTCATGGTCACCGATTTCAAGACTGGTACAATCAGCCGTTAAACCGCTGTGTAGTGCTGACGAAACTCTTGGCCCTAAATCACGACCTATTGGTGTTGCACCCATCAGAGCAATCTGAGGTTTTTCCTCCTGAAATAGTTTGATCAGAACAGCTGCATGAGGAGAAGTAGTATAAGGTGACAAACGCGGATCTTCGCAAATATAAACTACATCAGCACCATAAGGAATTACCTGCTTTTCAACATCTTTAAGACCGGATCCAACGATTACAGCCTCAAGTTGACACTTTAACTCATTGGCCAGAGTACGCCCTTTGGTCAGGAGTTCAAGACTTACATCAGCCACAACTCCTTCTTCAACTTCACAATAAACAAATATATTATTCATTTCCCGATTTATTTATTCTTAAAATTACAATTTACTAACCAATTACATGGCTATCAATTAATTCCTTCATCAAATCATTGATTCCCTCATCGGCAGCAGTCAATTTCTTAGCATCTTTCGCTTGTAAGATAACATTCTCTATACGTTTTACTTTTGTGGGTGAACCCGCCAGACCAAGTTGTGTAGGCTCTGACTTAATTGAACTGACAGTCATTTCATGAATATTCAAAAAAGGACGCGAATCGTAGAGATAAAGATAATCTTCCGTAGCTTCCTGACGTTCAGTTACAGTACGAGCATGTTTGTACTTCATAAGCAATTTTGCATTTCGAGAACGGCACTCGGGTGCAGTGCTATTAACCGTCAACACAACAGGAAGTGGCGATTTTACAGTTTCAACTCCATTATCAAGACGACGACGAACGGTTATCCGCGTCTTTTCGATTTTGAGTATAGCTTCGACATAAGTTACCTGCCATAAGCCCAATTTTTCTGCTACCTGTGGACCTACCTGAGCAGTATCACCATCAATTGCCTGACGACCGGCAATAATCAAATCAAACTCACCCATCTCTTTAATAGCCTGAGATAAGGCATAAGAGGTAGCAAGAGTATCTGAACCTGCAAAGGCTCTATCTGTAAGTAGAACCCCTCCGTCTGCACCCCGATATAAACCTTCTCTGACAATTTCAGCAGCCCTTCCCGGGCCCATAGTCAAAACTGTTACTGTTGTGCCGGGAATCTCCTCCTTCACACGTAGAGCAAGCTCCAACGCATTAAGATCCTCCGGATTAAAAATGGCAGGAAGAACAGATCTGTTCACGGTTCCATCTGCTTTCATAGCATCTTTCCCAACGTTTCGCGTGTCGGGAACCTGCTTGGCAAGTACAATAATTCTTAAACCTTTCATAATTATTCTATATGATTTTGAATCTTTCGGGCGCAAATATAAAACATCAATTCATTTTTACCAACTCTTGTTGAAGAACCGAAAATACTGAATCAACATGGATAGATGAAAAATTCAAGATAATTTTTACCAAAACCTCGTTGAAAGTTGGATAATTAAAGGCGTTAAAACAAATAACTTATTCATTCGAAAATTGGATCGGGAATAAGGACACCTATAATTTAGAATGATTATTGAAAAAAAATATCGTTTCTTCGTTGAAATCGGGTTCCAAACTACCCATTATTAAGCCCTCCCCGTAATCCGGTAGTCGATTTTCCATACTCCATCTCCCTTTAGTTTAAGCCAATTCGCAAAGTTAGCAATACTGTAAGAATGGTAAAAATAAATATTTGAAAGAAAAGCTAATTTATTGTAATTAGTGCTGTGTATTCAAAACAAATCTCTAAATTTGAACTCATAACCGAAGAACTCGGTTCAGTAATTAATTGAATATTAATGTTTGACGTTAGTCAGAAAAGACCAAACAAATGCGCGAACTCGAATTCACAGATTATCTTATCGCACGATACCCCAACGAGCCAGGTAGTTGGAAGACATTTAGATCCGAGACTAAAAGAATCGCTAAGTATAAAGGGGATCTGGATATCCTTTATGCTAACGATGAGTTTAAAGCCCTACTCGCCAGTTTTGAGTATTCGAAAAAAGATGGTATTCTGCCGACCGACGACATTCCACATGATGCCCGCGACCCTTGTGAGCCGGCATCATTTCGGCGCCAGTGCATCAAACACTATATAAATTTCTGTAGAGAAAGTCCGCCAAACTGTATTCAAAGCAATCCGGACGAAGTGGATGCGGACACTGTTTTTTGGGAGGGTGCAGTTCGAAGTGTTCTGGTTAATCAGTACGAGAGAAATCGCGAAGCCCGCACTGCTTGCATCAAGCACTACGGCGCACGTTGCCTTGTTTGTAGTCTTGACTTCGAGTCAATCTATGGACCTATTGGAAAAGGATTTATTCACATCCACCATCTTCAACAAATGTCCGAAATCAAAGAAGGTTATCAAATTGATCCAATCGCAGACCTACTCCCTGTTTGCCCAAATTGCCATTCCGTAATCCATAAGCGAAATCCACCTTATACGGTCGAAGAAATGCAAAATATGGTTAGGCAATTCGGGAAATACCCTGATCCAAATCGTTTGTGATGAAGGTGTTAGTTGCCAGTCGTTTGTAACGACAAAACTAAATTCACTGTCATCAGAAAGCTAACCCAATAAATTATCAGAGTAGCAACTTGAGGATTTAAAGAATTAAAATCTTGGGTCTTCTCCGAAAAGCCTTCTTCAGCCACAAAGACACTAAGTCACAAAGACTTCACTAAGGCTATAACATTGATATTAAAAACTTTGTGAAACCTTTGTATCTTAGAGTCTTAGTGGCATTTTTTGTTTTTATCGTTTCGGAGTGGACTCAATCTTAAGCAGAAAAATAAACTGACTGCAGTTTTTATTATTTTTGTAAAAACGGATAGATATGTCAGAACCATCATTATATACTAAGATTTCAACACTTCCTCAGTCAATTCAAAAGGAGATTGTTGATTATATGGAGTTTCTGATTCAAAAACATAAATATCAGGGCACTAAAACTCATCCCAAAGCTGGTTGTTTGAAGGGGATCTTTAAAATGAGCCCTGATTTTAATGAACCGCTGGATGATTTTAAGGAATATATGGAATGAGGATTGTAAGTTCCGATAAGGTGTTTGATGAATATAGCGTAAAAAGAATATGGAAAAACTAAAATAGTCTGGAAAAAATAGCTTCCAAATAAAAAGCTCCCCCTTTCGGAAGAGCTTTTGTTATAATGCATTGTAAATTAATCAATTACGCCTGCCCTGTTGGTCCACCAAATGTCATTGGCAAAACACCTTCGTTTCCTCCAAGAATATGTATTGGTCCATGCAACGCTTCAAATTTCATAATGTTTTCCTGAAGTGCCATCATTAGCCTCTTTGCATGTTCGGGAGTCAGAATGATTCTCGATTTTACATTGGCCTTAGGAATACCTGGCATTATCCGAACAAAATCAACCACAAACTCTGAGGATGAATGGGTAATAATTGCCAGATTTGAATAAATACCCTGAGCAATCTCTTCGCTTAACTCAATATTCAGCTGATGCTGATTCTGAAATTCCTCGTTCATAATTTTCAATTAATAATCATCATCGTCTATTCCACTATTACTTCCCCGCTTAGAATCAATAAGTCTGTCATACTCATCCCTTGAACCTACTACGATGTTTTTAAACATCGGATTACCAGTTCCGGCTGGAATCAAATGACCACAAATCACATTCTCTTTTAATCCTTCAAGGTAATCAATTTTACCATTTATGGCAGCTTCATTGAGAACTTTTGTTGTTTCCTGAAAGGATGCAGCAGACATCCAAGACTTTGTTTGGAGAGAGGCTCTTGTTATTCCCTGCAATACCTGGCTTGAAGTCGCAGGAACTGCATCACGCGCTTCAACAATCTTTTTATCTCTACGCTTTAACAGAGAATTTTCATCTCTCATCCGTCTGGCTGTGATGATCATGCCCGGACGTAACGACTCAGAATCGCCAGCCTCAATTATTATTTTCTTGGCAAAAATCCAGTCATTCTCAGTATTAAAATCACCTTTATCAACAACCTGCTTTTCGAGGAATCGTGTATCGCCGGCATCTTCAATCTCAACTTTACGCATCATCTGACGAACAATTACTTCGAAGTGCTTGTCATTAATTTTAACCCCTTGCATTCTATAGACATCCTGAACTTCGTTTACGATATACTCCTGAACTTTAGTTGGACCTTTAATCGCAAGAATATCTGATGGTGTTATTGCTCCGTCAGAAAGGGCAATACCTGCGCGAACATAGTCGCTCTCCTGCACCAAAATCTGTCTTGATAGCGGAACAAGATATTTTTTTACTTCGCCGGTACGCGAGGTGATAATAACTTCGCGATTACCACGCTTAATTTTCCCGAGAGTAACCTCTCCATCAATTTCAGACACTACGGCAGGGTTTGATGGGTTACGAGCCTCAAATAGTTCTGTTACCCGTGGAAGTCCTCCGGTTATATCCCCAGCCTTACCAGAGGCACGTGGAATTTTAACCAGAACATCGCCACTTTTCATCATTTGACCATTGTCAACACTTAAGTGACCACCTACCGGAAGGTTATAAGAACGGATTTCGATGTCGTTCTCGTCCACAATCTGCAAAGTCGGATTTTTAGTCTTATCGCGGGTTTCAATGATAACCTTTTCTTTGTAACCGGTTTGCTCATCCGACTCTTCACGGCAAGTTACACCATCAATCAAATCACTATAGGAGACGCGCCCATTGAATTCATTTATGATAACACCATTATACGGATCCCATTCGCAAATAATCCTGTCTTTTTTGATTTCTGCACCATGCTTTACAAAAAGTTTGGAGCCATAAGGCATGCTATGGGTTGATAATGTTATTCCCGTATTTTTGTCAATAATCTTTAGTTCAGCAAGACGACTTACAACTATATCAACTGCCTCGCCTTTCTCGTCTAACCATTCAACAGATCGCAATTCTTCGATTTCTGCTATACCATCATAACGAGCGACAACAGTTGATTGAGTTGAAACGTTACCGGCAATACCACCAACGTGGAAAGTTCTCAGCGTCAGCTGGGTTCCTGGCTCACCAATAGACTGGGCAGAGATTACTCCAACGGCTTCACCTAATTGAATCATCTTTGCAGTAGCAAGATTTCTACCATAACACTTTGCGCACACCCCATTTTCGGCTTCACAAGTCAAAACTGACCTTATTTCAACACGTTCAATTGGAGAATCTTCAATAACAGCAGCAATATCTTCAATGATCTCCTCACCTGATTTAACAATTAACTTACCTGTAAGAGGATGATAAATATCGTGTACGGTTGTTCTTCCAAGAATTCTTTCAGAAAGAGAAGCCACTACTTCCTCGTTGTTCTTCAATGCTGAGGCAACAAGTCCACGCAGAGTACCACAATCTTCCAAATTAATAATAACATCCTGAGCAACATCTACAAGCCTACGAGTCAGATATCCGGCATCGGCTGTTTTCAAAGCAGTATCAGCCAAACCTTTACGAGCTCCGTGGGTTGAAATGAAGTACTCAAGAACCGAAAGACCTTCTTTAAAGTTTGCTAAAATCGGATTTTCGATAATTTGAGATCCGGTGGAACCTGATTTTTGAGGTTTGGCCATAAGCCCACGCATTCCACAAAGCTGGCGAATTTGTTCTTTGGATCCACGCGCTCCTGAGTCAAGCATCATATAAACAGAGTTAAACCCTTGTTTATCTGTGCTGATAGTTTTCATTACGCTTTGTGTAAGTTTTGCATTAACATGTGTCCAGATATCAATTACGCCATTGTATCTTTCGTTGTTTGTAATGAATCCCATGTTATAATTATTCAAAATTTCCTCAACACCGGCAAAACCTTCAGCCACCATTTCAGATTTCACATCAGGAATAATAACATCATCGAGGTTAAAGGACAAACCACCACGGTAAGCCATTTTATAGCCCAAATCTTTAATATCATCAAGGAATTGGGCAGTGGTTGCATTATCTGTTCTTTTAAGAATATCGGCAATAATATCCCTTAAAGCTTTTTTGGTCAATATCTTATTAATATAACCGGCGGCTTTTGGTACATACTCGTTAAACAGGATGCGGCCAAGTGTTGTGTCAATAATCATGGTTTTAAGCTTACCATTTTCATCAAAATCCTGAGACCTGACGTTTACAATGGCATGCATATCAACTTTACCTTCGTTGTAAGCAATAATAGCTTCCTCAGGAGAATAAAAGGACAATCCTTCCCCTTTAGCATCTTTACGCGCTTTTGTCATATAGTATAACCCAAGAACCATGTCCTGTGAAGGTACAGTTATAGGAGCTCCATTGGCAGGATTAAGAAGATTATGAGATGAAAGCATTAAAACCTGTGCTTCAAGAATTGCAGCATTTCCAAGCGGAAGATGTACCGCCATCTGATCGCCATCGAAGTCTGCATTAAAACCGGTACAAACTAGCGGATGCAGGCGAATTGCTTTACCTTCAACTAAAACCGGCTGGAATGACTGGATTGATAACCGATGAAGCGTTGGTGCCCGATTTAGTAAAACCGGATGGCCTTTCATTACATTTTCCAGAATATCCCACACAACTGGGTCTTTACGATCAACAATTTTCTTTGCAGATTTTACAGTTTTTACGATCCCCCGCTCTATCAGCTTTCTGATTACAAAAGGTTTATAAAGTTCTGCAGCCATGTCTTTGGGAATACCACATTCGTGCAGTTTAAGATTAGGACCCACTACGATAACCGAGCGAGCTGAGTAATCTACACGTTTTCCTAAAAGATTTTGACGAAAACGACCTTGCTTACCTTTCAATGAATCAGAAAGGGATTTTAAAGGGCGGTTATTATCTGTTTTAACAGCATTAGATTTTCTGCTATTATCAAACAAAGAATCCACTGCTTCCTGGAGCATACGTTTTTCGTTACGTAAAATTACCTCAGGTGCTTTGATTTCTATCAATCGTTTTAAACGATTGTTGCGTATAATAACTCTACGATAAAGATCATTAAGATCAGATGTTGCAAAACGACCGCCATCCAAAGGAACCAAAGGCCGCAGATCGGGAGGGATAACAGGAACTACTTTAACAATCATCCACTCTGGTTTATTTCTACCCTTCGAAGCTCGGAATGCCTCAACTACATTTAAACGTTTTAGAGCCTCATTCTTACGTTGTTGAGAAGTTTCGTTACCAGCTTTATGTCTCAGATCGTAAGATAACTCATCTAATTCAAGCCTTTCGAGTAGTTTATGGAGTGCTCCTGCTCCCATATCAGCAATGAATTTATCTGGATGATCATCATCCAACATCTGATTTTCTTTAGGTAAGGATTCCACAATATCAATGTACTCCTCTTCAGTCAGAAAATCTAAATATTTTACCCCATCATTGCGTTTAATCCCGGCATTAATTACTACATATCGTTCATAGTAAATAATCATGTCAAGTTTTTTAGTTGGTAGTCCTAATAAATACCCAACCTTATTTGGCAATGACTTAAAGTACCATATATGAACTACAGGTACTACAAGAGAAATATGTCCCATGCGTTCACGGCGTACTTTCTTTTCAGTTACTTCTACGCCACAACGATCGCACACAATTCCACGATAACGAATGCGTTTATACTTTCCGCAATGACATTC
This sequence comes from uncultured Bacteroidia bacterium, assembly GCA_903834845.1. Lineage (GTDB taxonomy): Bacteria > Bacteroidota > Bacteroidia > Bacteroidales > Prolixibacteraceae > JAAFHB01. The sequence goes on from CAILKW010000172.1 coordinate 10,783, forward strand.
GTAGTCTTTAACTGGCCCGAAAATCCTTTCACAAAAAAGACCGTCACGCTCCGGTTTATAGGTTCTGTAGTTAATAGTCTCAGGTTTAAGGACTTCTCCATGAGAACGTTCAAGTATTTCCTCCGGTGAAGAAAGACTAATACTGATCTTGGTAAAGTTACTCTTAACCTTATTATCACGTCTGAATGCCATAATATTATGAAAAAATTGTAAGAATATAAGTATTTTATTCTCAACGATCAAATAGAACCGGATGCATTTTGCTACAATCGGTTCTATAAGATCTTTCTATTCCAGATTCACGCTTAATCCAAGTCCTCTTAACTCATGTAACAATACATTAAGAGATTCAGGGATTCCGGGGTGGGGAAGAGGATCGCCTTTAACTATAGCTTCGTAAGCCTTTGCGCGACCAATAACATCATCCGATTTAACAGTTAGAATTTCCTGAAGTATGTTTGCTGCACCAAAAGCTTCAAGTGCCCAAACCTCCATTTCACCAAATCGCTGTCCTCCAAACTGTGCTTTACCTCCAAGTGGTTGCTGAGTGATTAGCGAATATGGCCCTATTGAGCGTGCGTGCATTTTATCCTCAACCATGTGGCCTAATTTGAGCATATAGATTACACCCACTGTGGCTGGTTGATCAAAAGGTTCTCCTGTTTCTCCATTATAAAGATTTGTTTTACCAAAACGTGGAATGCCTGCTTTATCAGTATATTCAGAAATCTGAGCTAATGTTGCACCGTCAAAAATAGGGGTAGCAAAAGTAAGGCCAAGTTCCTTGCCCGCCCAACCGAGAACAGTTTCATAAATCTGTCCAAGATTCATACGTGATGGTACTCCCAGAGGATTAAGAACAATATCAACAGGAGTTCCATCTGCCAGAAAGGGAAGATCCTCATCACGGACTATTCTTGAAACAATACCTTTATTACCATGGCGACCAGCCATTTTATCACCAATTTGAAGTTTTCTTTTTTTAGCAATATATACCTTAGCCAACTGCAAAATTCCGGCAGGAAGCTCATCCCCGATAGTTACATTATAACGTTTTCTACGTGCAACTGCTTCCGCCTCTTTGTGTTTCATAATGAAGTTATTGACAAGAGCCGAAATCATGTCATTCTTATCCTTGTCTGTAGTCCATTTATTTGGATTAACATTAAGGTAATCAATGCTTTGTAGTTGTTTAAGCGTAAATTTATTCCCTTTGGCAATTAAATCACCGTTAAAATAATCCTTTACACCCTGTGAAGTTTTTCCATTAACCAAGTTAAAAAGTTTGTCGACAAGAATATCACGCAGCCTACCGGTTTCATTATCCAACTCAACATCAATTTGTTCGAGTAAAGGTTTTGTGGCCATTTTTCCCTTTTTCTCTTTTACAACACGCGAAAAAAGCTTTTTGTCAATAACCACCCCATTCAAAGAAGGCGATGCCTTTAATGATGCATCTTTAACATCGCCTGCTTTATCTCCAAAAATCGCACGTAAAAGCTTTTCCTCGGGTGATGGATCAGATTCTCCCTTAGGTGTAATCTTACCAATAAGAATATCACCTGGTTTAACAATAGCACCAATTCGAATTAGTCCATTTTCATCCAGATTACGTGTTGCTTCCTCGCTAACATTCGGAATATCAGAAGTAAACTCTTCGGCTCCTCGTTTTGTATCGCGAACTTCAAGAGAGTATTCATCTATGTGTATAGAAGTGAAGATATCATCTCGGACGATCCGTTCTGAAATTACAATAGCATCTTCGTAGTTATAACCCTGCCAAGGCATAAAAGCCACTTTAAGATTTCGACCTAAAGCCAATTCTCCTTTAGCTGTGGCATAGCCTTCAGTCATAATATCTCCTAATTGTACTCTTTGACCTTTACGTACAAGAGGTTTAAGGTCTATACATGTTCCCTGATTTGTTTTTTTATATTTCGATAGATTGTAGCATACAAAATCGGGATCAAAACTGACATACCTTTCTTCGTCAGTCATATCATATTTAATGACAATTTTGGAAGCGTCAACATAATCAACAATTCCTGAGCCCTCGGCGGCAATATTTATGCGAGCATCACGAGCTATATTAACTTCAAGACCCGTACCTACTATCGGTGCTTCTGGTCGTAATAACGGAACCGCCTGACGCATCATGTTCGATCCCATCAATGCACGGTTAGCATCATCGTGTTCGAGAAAAGTGATCAATGATGCAGCAATTGAAGCTATTTGATTCGGCCCAACATCCATTAGATTTGCATCCTCTTTATTTGCCAAAGGATAATCAGCATCAAGACGAGCCTTTACTTTTTGATTTTTGAAATTGCCCTCTTCGTCAATCGAAGCATTAGCCTGAGCAATAATTTTGCCCTCTTCCTCTTCTGCGGTGAAATAGGCAACATCTTGGTTATTTAAATTCACTTTACCATTACTTGCACTACGATAGGGAGTAGAGATAAATCCAAGGTCGTTTATTTTGGCAAAAACGCAAAGTGATGATATTAAACCAATATTTGGTCCCTCAGGAGTTTCGATTGGACAAAGGCGACCATAGTGAGTATAGTGAACATCTCGCACCTCAAATCCGGCACGTTCACGTGAGAGACCGCCTGGTCCCAAAGCTGACATACGTCTTTTATGAGTCATCTCTGCCAGCGGATTGGTTTGATCCATAAATTGAGAAAGAGCATTAGTCCCAAAGAAAGAATTAATAACCGAAACCAAAGTTTTTGAATTGATTAGATCAATAGGGGTAAAAACTTCATTATCTCTAACATTCATTCTTTCACGTATGGTACGTGCCATACGAGCCAAACCTATACCAAATTGAGTAAACATTTGCTCTCCAACGGTTCTGACTCGCCGATTTGACAAGTGATCTATATCATCAACGTCAGTTTTAGAATTTATTAATTTGATAAGGTACTTAATAATCTCAATAATATCCTGTTTGGTTAGAACCCTTGTTGTCATATCAATACTCAAACCCAATTTTCTATTGATACGAAAACGTCCAACTTCACCTAAGTCATATCGTACTTCAGAGAAAAATAGTTTGTCAATTACATCACGTGCAGTGGCCTCGTCAGGTGGTTCAGAGTTACGCAGTTGTCGATAAATATGCAAAACTGCCTCCTTTTCAGAGTTACAAGGGTCTTTTTGAAGAGTATTATAAATGATTGCGAAATCTCCTGAGCCTGCTTCTTCTTTATGAAGCAATATTGTTTTAGTCCCTGAGTCCAGTATCTCATCAACGTGTTCATTTCCAATCACAACCTCCCGATCCACAATTACTTCATTACGTTCAATAGAGACAACTTCGCCCGTGTCTTCATCTACAAAATCTTCTACCCATGTTTTGAGTACCCGAGCTGCCAATTTTCTGCCAACATATTTCTTTAAGGCAGTTTTCGAAACTTTTATTTCGTCAGCAAGATCGAAAATTTCAAGGATATCCTTATCACTCTCGTAACCAATTGCCCGAAGTAAAGTTGTAACTGGTAATTTCTTTTTTCGATCAATATAAGCAAACATTACATTATTAATGTCGGTTGCAAATTCGATCCATGATCCTTTGAATGGGATTACCCTTGCAGAGTAAAGCTTAGTACCATTAGCATGGACACTTTGTCCAAAAAAAACACCGGGAGATCTATGTAACTGGGAAACTACTACTCTTTCTGCTCCATTAATAACAAAGGAACCGGTAGGTGTCATGTATGGCACTGTCCCCAGATAAACATCCTGAACAACTGTATCAAAGTCTTCGTGTTCAGGATCCGTACAAAAAAGCTTAAGCTTTGCTTTTAATGGTACGCTATATGTTAAACCACGTTCAATACATTCTTCGATACTGTAACGTGGAGGATCGACCTGATAGTCGATAAATTCGAGAACAAAATTATTCCTTGTATCGGAAATGGGGAAATTCTCCTGAAAGACCTGATAAAGATCTTCATTCTTTCGATCTTCAGGAGAGGTTCCCAACTGGAAAAATTCTTTAAAAGATTTAATCTGCACCTCCAGAAAATCGGGGTACTCCAGTCTGCTTCTTGTGGACGCAAAACTAATCCTTTGATTTATGTAATTTGAGGACATTATCAGCCAAATTAAGGAACCAAAATATAAACATGAAAAGGTTTAGAATCCCTTGACGGGATTCTAAACCGCATATACCCTTGTAGTACAGGTGCAAATCCTACTTGATTTCAATTTCAGCACCTGCTTCTTCAAGCTGCGCTTTAAGAGATTCAGCCTCTTCCTTTGAAACTTTTTCTTTGATAGCTTTCGGTGCACTATCAACCAGGTCTTTTGCCTCTTTCAGTCCAACACCAACGAGCTCCTTAACTAATTTGACAACGGCCAACTTTGATTGACCTCCAAATTTTAGGATTACATCAAATTGGGTTTTTTCAGCAGGTGCTTCAGCTTCGAGTGCAACAGGTGCTGCAACTGCAACTGCGGCTGCAGCTGGTTCAATACCATACTCTGATTTAAGGATCCCTGCAAGCTCATTAACCTCTTTTACGGTCAGGTTAACAAGTTCTTCTGCAAGTTTTTTAAGATCTGCCATTTTACTTGAGATTTAAATATTAATTTATTCTATTGTTTTACTCTAAAAATTCTACTATGCATTACGCTCTTCCAACGTTTTTAAAACACCAACTATTGTTTGTCCTCCTGATTGCAAAGCCGACATAACATTCTTGATTGGAGACTGAAGTGTTGCGATAATGCCACCAATAAGTTCCTCTTTTGATTTGACATTGATCAATGCTTCAAGTTGATCTGCCCCTATATAGGCACATTGTTCAACATAAGCACCTTTCAAAACCGGCTTTTTATTTTTCTTACTAAACTCTTTGATAAGTTTAGCAGGAACATTTCCGCTATTTGAAAACATGATCGATGTATTATTAACTAGTACATCATAAAGCTCTTCTGAATTCTTTTCAGATTTTTCAAGTGCCTTACGGAGGATTGTGTTCTTAACTACAACCAGCTTAACTTCCCTTTTATTGCACAACCTTCTGAGATTACTTGTAACTTCAGCATTAAGGTTGGAGATATCGGCAAGGTAATAATGGCTGTATGAATTGATCTCTTTGGTCAATTGTTCAATAACCTGTAATTTATCTGATCTTTTCATTTCAACATTATTTACTTATTCCAGGCATGTTTTTGGTTCAACCTGGATGCCGGGGCTCATAGTACTTGACACATAAACACTTTTTATGTAAGTACCTTTTGCAGCAGCGGGTTTTAACTTCTGAATAGTGTGGACAAATTCCCTGGCGTTCTCCACAATTTTGTGCGGTTCGAACGATACTTTACCAACGGATGTGTGCACTATACCAAACTTATCTACTTTAAAATCGATTTTCCCCATCTTTACTTCTTTGATGGCTTTACCGATTTCCATAGTCACAGTTCCACTCTTTGGGTTAGGCATAAGACCCCGAGGCCCTAAAATACGACCTAACGCCCCAACTTTACCCATAACCGGGGGCATTGTAATTACAACATCTACATCAGTCCAACCACCTTTGATTTTTTCGATATAATTGTCGAGACCTACAAAATCAGCTCCAGCTTCAAGTGCTTCGGCCTCCTTGTCGGGAGTAACCAATGCCAGAACCCTTACTTCTTTTCCGGTACCATGGGGCAAAGTTGCTACACCACGAACCATTTGATTAGCTTTTCGAGGATCGACTCCCAGCCTTACATCAATATCTACGGAAGCATCGAATTTGGTAAAAGTTATTGTTTTTACTAATTCAGTAGCTTCAAGTAAACCATAGATTTTTCCAGCTTCGAGTTTTGCCAATGCAGCTTTCTTATTCTTGGTAACTTTTGCCATTTCAACCTTAACTTTAAATAGTTTTAATCGGTGATTTGCCTGTTACGGTAATCCCCATGCTTCTTGCAGTTCCTGCAACCATACTCATCGCAGCTTCAATTGAGAAGCAATTTAAGTCGGGCATTTTGATCTCTGCAATCTCTTTCACCTGATCCCAGGAAACTGAACCAACTTTGTTAACATGCGGTTCTGAAGATCCCTTTTTTACCTTCGAAGCGTCAATTAACTGAACAGCCACAGGAGGGTTTTTTACTACAAACTCAAACGATTTATCACCATAAACGGTAATAATCACGGGTAGAACTTTGCCTGCCTGATCCTGAGTTCTGGCATTGAACTGCTTACAGAACTGCATGATGTTCACTCCTTTAGAACCCAATGCAGGCCCTACGGGGGGTGATGGATTTGCTGCACCACCTTTGATCTGTAACTTGATTAATCCAGCAATGTCTTTAGCCATAACGTTTTTTAAAAAAATTTACTTACTCCTTTTCCACTTGCATAAAGCTAAGCTCCAAGGGTGTTTTACGACCGAAAATTTTAACCATAACTTTAAGCTTCTTCTTCTCCAAATTGATTTCTTCAATGGATCCGTTGAATCCGTTAAATGGCCCATCGGTCACTTTTACTGTCTCTCCTACTATGAACGGGGTATCAAACTCTACTCCACTTTCCTGAAGCTCATCAACTTTCCCTAATATCCTATTTATTTCAGACTGACGCATGGGAACCGGTTCGCCCCCTTTTGTGTCACCTAAAAAACCAATAACATTAGGAACATTTCTAAGCATGTGTGTGATCTCACCCACTAAGGCAGCTTCGACCAGAATGTAACCTGGAAAAAAATTACGATCTTTTGCAACTTTTTTCCCATTCCGTATCTGATAAACCTTCTCCACAGGTATTAAGACTTGGGATACAAATTCCTGTAGTCCAGAATTCGCTACTTCATTTTCGATATATTCCTTGACCTTCTTTTCTTTTCCACCAACAGCTCTAAGAACATACCATTTTCGCTGATTATCGCTCATCACGGACCTCCAAGAATAGAATTAATAGAAAAAACTGTAAACTAATTTCATCAATCCCCTGAAACCGGAATCGATGAAAAATATTAACAGTGCGATTATAAAGGAAGCAACCATTACTACTATAGCACTATTGCGCAACTCATTCCATGAAGGCCATGAAACCTTATGAATAAGCTCGTTGTAAGATTCGTTGAAATAATTTAATTTCATTTGTATTAAGACAAATTTCGTTACAAAAAAGTTAATATTAACAGATAGTAAGAACTAAACCTACTTACGCTTAATATTTGAGTTTATCCGTAAATTCAGTCCCAAACTGAAGTTCGGGACTGAATTAATTACATTAAATTTCAGATTATTTCAAAATCTCAGTTACCTGTCCTGCACCTACAGTACGGCCACCTTCGCGTATTGCAAAACGAAGCCCAAGATTCAGTGCAACAGGGTAAATCAATTCCACTGTGATCGTAACGTTATCACCAGGCATGATCATTTCTGTACCTTCAGGAAGATTTATTTCGCCAGTAATATCCAATGTGCGAATGTAAAACTGAGGACGATATTTGTTATGAAATGGTGTGTGCCGACCACCTTCTTCTTTTTTGAGAATATATACCTCAGCTTTGAAAGTTGTGTGAGGCGTTATTGAACCTGCTTTGGCAAGAATCTGTCCGCGTTTGATCTCTTTTTTATCGACACCTCTAAGAAGAAGTCCAACGTTGTCACCTGCCTGACCGTCATCAAGAATTTTGCGGAACATTTCAACACCAGTACAAACAGTTTTACGTCCATCTGCACCAAGACCAATGATTTCAATTTCATCACCAGTGTGAATTTTTCCGGTTTCGATACGACCAGTCGCAACAGTACCTCTTCCTGTTATTGAGAAAACATCCTCAACAGGCATTAGGAAAGGTTTGTCAACATCACGTGGAGGAATTGGAATCCAAGTATCAACTGCATTCATAAGTTCCATTACTTTAGCTTCCCATTGCGGCTCACCATTTAATGCACCAAGTGCAGATCCTTGAATACAAGGTGTGTTATCGCCATCAAAATCGTAGAATGTAAGAAGATCACGAATTTCCATTTCAACAAGTTCAAGAATTTCAGGATCATCTACCATATCAACCTTATTCATAAAAACAACAAGACGAGGGACATTTACCTGACGAGCAAGAAGAATGTGCTCGCGTGTTTGAGGCATTGGTCCATCTGTAGCCGCAACCACAATAATTGCTCCGTCCATTTGGGCAGCACCAGTAACCATGTTTTTTACATAGTCAGCGTGCCCGGGACAGTCAACGTGTGCATAATGACGATTTTCTGTTGCATACTCAACGTGTGCTGTATTAATAGTAATACCGCGTTCTTTTTCTTCAGGTGCGTTGTCAATCGAGTCGAAAGATTTTACGTCGCAAAGACCTTTCTTATTCAAAACTATAGTGATCGCAGAGGTAAGAGTAGTCTTTCCGTGATCAACGTGTCCGATAGTACCGATGTTTACATGGGGTTTGGACCTGTCATAATGTGCTTTAGCCATAACTTAATTTTTTTTTACGTTTAATATTTATTCTATTCATCTTATCTGAGCCGGTGATGAGAATTGAACTCATGACCTCTTCCTTACCAAGGAAGCGCTCTACCCCTGAGCTACACTGGCTAATTCGAGCGGGAGACGGGACTCAAACCCGCGACCCTCAGCTTGGAAGGCTAATGCTCTATCAACTGAGCTACTCCCGCTTATTCCCCTTTAAGGTTTGCCGTGAAGCTTTCCGGAAAGAGTATGGTGGGGAGAGCAGGATTCGAACCTACGAAGGCGTTCGCCAGCAGATTTACAGTCTGCCCCAGTTGGCCACTTTGGTATCTCCCCTAAAAATATTGTATAAAACCAATCTTTAAAAGAACAGACCATCTTTAAGAAATGTGCCCTAAAAATGGTCTGCAAATTTAATCTATTTTTTTTCGAAAAAGCCAATTAAATTACTTTTTTAAAAATTATTTAGATTTGATTTTCATTTTGTACTTATCTAACTGTTTACGAAGCGCATCCACTGACAGATCGACCGCTTCTTCGAATGTCTTTGCCTGCTTTTTGGCGAAAAGATACTCATTAGATGGCACCGAAAGTTTAATTTCAGCGACTTTATTTTCCTGATCTTCGTCTTTTTCGAGTTTTAGGATCACATCTGAACCGATAATTCCTTCGAAAAAAAGCTCAAGCTTATTAATTCGCTTTTCACAAAAGTCGATCAGCTTCTGGTCGGCTTTGAAATGAACACTTTGTACTTTAACGTCCATAATTTTCCCTCCTTTAATTTAAGCTCTCGGATGAGCTTGTTTGTAGACCTTTTTTAGTTGTTCAAATGAAGTATGTGTGTACACCTGAGTTGCAGCGAGATTTGCATGACCCAGCAACTCTTTGATTGCATTCAAATCTGCTCCACGATTGAGCAAATGTGTTGCATAGCTATGCCGCAATATGTGCGGACTCTTTTGATCAATTGTTGTAACAAGTGACAATTGTTTTTTTACAATGCGGTAGATTAATTTATGGTAAGCGGGTTCTCCATTTGCAGTGAGAAAAAGAAAGTCACTGGAACTGGGGAACAGTTCGTTTCTGGTTTCAAGATATTGATTCAATACCGTTGATATCTCTGTTGGGAAAGGAACTAAACGCTCTTTGTTTCGCTTACCATTTACTTTCACAATTTTGCCACTCAAACTAACATCAGAAAATCTGACATTTACTAGTTCTGCTAACCTTATTCCCGTCCCATAGAAAAGACTTACAACCGCTTTATCTCGCTTACCTTCAAAATCATCGGTAAAAAACCTTCCATCAAGCAAACGGTTCATCTCCTTTTCCTGCACAAATTCCGGCAGTTTTTTAACCATTTTCGGTATCGGAACTTTTTCTGTTGGATTATTCTCAATAACTCCTTCACGCAAAAGAAACCTGTAGAAACTCTTCAACGCCGCGATTTTTCGGTTCACACTTTTCGCCGAAATCCCCCCATTAATCAGTGAAACAATCCATTGACGTATTAGATGATAATCCACTTTTTCCATACAAAAACCCTCAACCAATTTCTTTGCGAATAAAACGAACTGGCCAAGATCATTTTCGTAGGCGGTAATAGTGTGAATTGAATACCGCTTTTCGTATTTTAGGTAGTTGAGAAAAAGTTCAATATTCAACATTTCTGGCGAGTATATTTTTCGCTCTCAAGATACGAAAAAAAACTGTTCTATCCAAAATAATTTCATTGCACGAAATTATTCTTCTGATCGCTGTAAATCTTCGATATAGATCGCCTTTTTAATCTCAGTACGGCGTGTAATTGATGGTTTTTCGAAAGCCTGACGGTTACGAAGCTCTTTCACAACACCTGTTTTTTCGATTTTTCTTTTAAAGCGTTTCAGAGCACGCTCAATGTTTTCGCCGTCTTTAACTGGAATTACAATCATACAATTGTTTGTTTTATTTTTATTAAATTACCTTAATATTTCGGACGGCAAATTTAGGATTTTTCTATTAGTAATCAAACTATGAATTCAAAAAATAATAAAATTCTATAAACATTCAATATCCCGATAATTCATTGATTGAATTTTAAATACGGGATTAACTTATTTAAAGAATCAGCAGCGATTACGGAAGTTAGATCATCAGGGGAAGTAAACTTCCCCATTTTATCCCTTAACTGGAATACTTTCCGTGCTGTTTTGAATCCCAAATATGGATGCCTTCCCAATTCCTGAATAGTTGAAAAGTTAATATTAAATGTTTTTACAGATGTTTTTTCCGCAGTGAAATATTGTGACACGGCAATGAAATTATCGTCTCTCATGCCATAAATCTCTTTTAATTGCGAAACATCATAATATCCTCCCAAAAGATTCCTGTAACGTATAATTCTTGATGCAAAAACTGGCCCAATTCCAGGAATTTCAAGCAGATGAAGTGAATCTGTGCTATTTAGTTCCAACACGATGACATCCTGCCTATCCCTTTTTGAATAGGGTTGTTTAAGGATTGTCTCAGGATTTATACCATCGTTTGATTTAAATGCCGAACTATTATGAACAGGATTAGCAACAACAATATCCAAAGAAGGTATCAATATGAAACTTTCCAATTGGTCAAAAATTTTGGGTGTAATCCCAAATATTTTTTTTATTGCATCTCTATCTTTGAATTTTCCTCCCTTTTCAAGGTATTTCATCCAGTTGGAAATAACCTTTGAAGGTAATCCCATGCTATCCAAGCTGACTGAATCCACCTCGTTTGGATTAAAAGCAAATGGACGAAGTGCCTTGTATTCCGAAATATTAACTTCCTTACTCTCCTTTTTTACCAGATAACCGTTTACTTCGGCTTCCCATTTCTCAAAATTGGATTTATGTGAAGGAATAAAAAAAGGAATCAACTTTCCAATTATTATTAAAATTGAGATAATTAGCAGTAAACCTATTATCCCGGTTCGTTCTTTTCTTGAAAAAATGAATAGTTCACGAATCCACTTTGCTTTCATTCCTATGTATTTTAATTACTTTATAAATAATTCATCATACAAAAAAAACTTAAAAATTTGATCAGAAAGGATACCCGATGGCAAATGCTACATTAATGTTATTTTTTTTCATCAAATTTGACAATGGAATCCATCGGCCTCCTAAATTAAGAGAAGGATCATGAACCTTAATTCCTAAATCAATCCGAAAAATCACAAAAGAGAAATCGTACCTCATACCTATACCGGTGCCAATAGCTATTTCTTTATAAAATTTCGAAAAAGAAAACTCACTTCCGGGACGATTGTCCCTCAATGACCAGATATTTCCCATATCAACAAACAAAGCCCCCTCAAAAGCTCCAATCATGGCAAAACGATATTCGGCATTTGCCTCCAATTTTAAATCACCCGACTGATTGGGAAATTCATTTGGATTTGCCTTGTAAGAACCTGGGCCAAGTGTTCGCACGGACCAAGCTCTGATTCCATTAGCACCACCTGTAAAGAATTTTCGCTCAAAAGGGATCTGATCAGAATTTCCAAAAGGCACAGCCACACCAGCAAAACCTCTAAACACTAAGGCATTATATTTATCAATCCTTAGTCCTCTCCGATATTCAAAATCAGTCTTTAAGAATTGGGCAAACGGAGTTCCAAGAAAATTGTATCTCATATTTCCGAGAGAATCACTTGGTTGAAGCTTGCTGTTAAGTAGTTTACTAACTCCATATAGAAAGGTTCCAGCCGTTTCAAATGTAGCTCTGACATAATTATAATTCGATCTTTTCTGGATATTCTGTACATTATGTGTATAAGTATAGTTCCATGCTGATATAGAGTGATCAGTATATGAGCTTTTAATATAAAGATTTTCAATTCTGGCAACAAAAGCAGAGTCGTATGCAAACATCTTCACCATATTCAGATCAATTAGATTAAATCTGTGAGTGTTAAAATCTGATGATTTCCATTGATATCCTAGACTTGCCCTAAGAATTGTTCGTGTGTAGTCGGGACGATGCTGATAATTATAGGAAAGGTTCATCAAGGTTTGCGGAGTTGAGTACCGAAAAAGATTTTTAGTTTTTACCGGAGCAAGAAATTTCGGTAGCGTAATCTTTGTTTCGATTCCTGATTCGAACGAATTGAATGTTTTTGCTGAATCCCCTTCACCATAACTTTGTTTTTCAGTACCTCCCAACAAAACAATATCAAGTAATTCTCCTCCTCTAAATATGTTTTTATGCTGGTATCCCAAATTTCCAGCTACACCAAGGTTTCCTAAAGAATTTGTTCCTTCAAGTGAAACAGAATATGATTGTCGGATTGAAGGAGAAAGTTGTACATTGCAATCCAGAGTAGGATTTCCAAGGGAGTCAGATTTATTCGTTTCAACAAATCTGATGTTAATCAATTTGAATAGCCTTAATGAAAAAAGTTCATTATATGTCCGTTCAACAAGATCAACGCCATAATACTTCCTATCGTTGATATGATTCATATTCATCAGCAATTCAGGACTATATTTCATTCTTCCTTTCGATATAAAAAAATGATTTCCAATTTGAAAAGTATCATTTTTATCTTGTATATCTGCTGTATAATTTCCAGCAAATAACTGTTTCTGAGATTCGTAATTGGTTTGAAAGTAAAAATTCCTTAGGGTGAACCTTTGATGGTCTTTTTCAGTTACAACAGTAGGATCGTCGGAGACGTTTTCTTTTTCAACCACAAATTTTAAATTTACACTATTTGGAGCTTTTAAGGTATCTGCCTCGAAATAAAGCTCATTTTTGTTAAGACGATAAAATCCCATATTTTGAAAACTGCTCAACATTCTTTTACTCTCAGCTGCCAAAACATCAATATCAAATCGTCCCTTTAATTTAATCAATGATTTCGCAGAATCAGGTTTAAACATTCTATTAATAGCACCATCAATAATTTCAGCTTTGTAAGTTTGAATTTTATGAGGGGTATTGGCAACAATGGTATAGTAAACTTCAGCTTTTCTATTTTCCTTATAAATGACAGTATCAGTGATCTTTGCCTCATAATAACCCCTATTGTGCATAAACCGTACAAATTCATCTTTGGACCTTTGGCTTAGATAATCGCTATATATCACAGGAGCTTCACCAATCCTTTTAAAAATCCCATTCGTATCATTTTTGCTTGAAAGGTTGTACAACCCAAGATGGAATCTCCAAAATCCCAAGATTCTGGTATTTGGTCTTTGCTTCAGATAGGTTTTTAATTCAATTATACTAATTGTTTTGCTATCGACCATTATCTTGGATTTCGACAATAAAAATTGATTATCAGGCACATACTTAACAGTGCGACACGAAGTAAACCATATAGCCACAAATGCGACTACAACCCACACTATTCTGATTTTGGATCTAAAACTCAATTTTGGAATATTATTAAAACTTAAACAAAGATAATTAACCTGACAATGTAAAAATGGATTATTTTTGGAATGTTTCAAAACTTTAAACAAAGTGCTGTCAAAAAACAAAATAAAGCTGATAAAATCGCTTGACAAAAAAAAAAACAGGTTGGATAGTGGTTTTTTTGTGGCTGAAGGTAAAAAGCTGGTTATTGATCTTCTTCAGTCAGATATTGTAGTATATGAGGTGTTTTGCACTAAATTAATTTCTGATGAAATAATTCATTACAAGCCTGATTTAAAAATTGAAAACATTAAAAAAGAGGAACTTTTGCGGATAAGCTTTTTAAAAAACACACCAGAAATAATTGCCTTATGTGCTATTCCTAAATCAGTAATAGACTGGGATGAAATAAAGTGTAATCTCACCCTCGTTCTTGATTCAATTCAAAATCCCGGCAATTTGGGAACCATTGTGAGGCTTGCAGATTGGTTTGGAATTCGGAATATTGTTTGCTCTGAAGAATGTGCCGATCTCTTTAATCCGAAGGTGGTACAGGCAACCATGGGTGCATTTGCAAGAGTGAAAGTTCATTATGTACCTTTATCAGGATTTCTGAAAAAAGCAAATGATTTAAAAATTCCGATTTTTGGTGCATTTTTAGAAGGAGAAAACCTTTATGAATGTGAATTAACCTCAAGTGGGCTAGTTGTTATGGGAAACGAAGGGAATGGAATATCGTGGGATATATCAACTTATGTTACAAGAAGGATCAATATCCCAGCATTTCCCCCTGACGTTATTTCATCCGAATCACTCAATGTAGCAATAGCAACTTCGATCATTTGCTCCGAATTTCGAAGAAGGATTATTTGTAAAGAGTTGAAATAGCATCAGCCACTCTTTCACCATCAATTGCTGAAGACATTATTCCGCCAGCATACCCCGATCCTTCTCCACATGGGAAAAGCCTCTTTATTTGCACATGTTCAAGTGTTTGCATGTTTCTAGGAATCCTGACAGGTGAAGATGTTCTTGATTCAACACCAAGAACCAGAGCTTCATTAGTTATATATCCTTTGGATTTGTTACCAATAATTTTAAAGGCTTCACGCAATCGGGTTGCCACAAAAGTCGGAAGCCATTCATGCAAAGGTGATTCGATAAGCCCCGGACGGTAAGATGATTCAGTCAATATCACACTTCTACGACCCTTAACAAAATCATTAAGCCTTTGTGCTGGAGCAAATTGGGAGTTTCCCGCCATCTTAAAACATAGTTTCTCAATGTCTTCCTGAAAACGAAGACCGGCAAACACTTCAGGATACATTTTGTAACTGGGCAGATCATCAGGTCTGATTTCAACAACCATTCCGGAATTGGCAAAACGACCTCCCCTTTCAGATGGTGACATTCCATTCAAAACCAGTTCACCGGGTGAAGTGGCTGTAGGAACAATCATTCCACCGGGACACATACAAAATGAATAAACGCCACGATTGTTGACCTGCTCGACAAAAGAATAAGTAGCTGCAGGTAAATAGGCACCCCGTTTCATGCCGTGGTATTGCATTTGGTCAATCAATTCTTGTGGATGTTCGACTCTAACTCCGACTGCAAATGGTTTAGATTCGAGAATTAAACCATTTTTATGTAACATTCTGTAAACATCTCTGGATGAATGTCCTGTAGCAAGTATAACAGCCAACCCTTCAACAATAGAACCATCCCGAAGTACAACTCCTTTTGTCTCATGATCCCTTATAAACAAGTCTGTTACGAGTGAGTTAAAATGAATTTCCCCTCCAGCACCAAGGATACTGTTTCGAATAGCAATAATGACCCTGGGAAGAATGTTTGTTCCAATATGAGGATGAGCTTCAATTAAAATTTCGCTTTGAGCACCGTGGAAATTGAGCACTTCCAAAATCTTGCGTACGTCACCCCTTTTTTTGGAACGAGTATATAATTTTCCGTCTGAAAAAGTACCAGCCCCACCTTCGCCGAACCCATAATTCGAATCAGGATTAATTATTTGTTCTTTGTGAATAGCTGCGATATCACGTTTCCGTTCGCTCACGGTTTTTCCCCTTTCAAAAATTACTGGTTTAAAGCCCAGTTCAATGAGCCGCAAGGCTGAAAACAATCCCGCCGGACCGGCCCCTATAATTATTACGGAAGGACGTTTTGAAACATCTGAATATGAAAAGGTAGGTTTTTCGATTATCGGTATTGGTTCATCGACAAAAACATCTATTCCCAAATTGATCCTAATATTAGCATTTCTCGAATCTATTGAGCGATGCCTGACCACTATATCTTTTATTCTTGTGATTTCAATTCCCAGGTTTTCCGACACCGCAATTTTGATTTTTGAAATGTCACTTGCCTGAGCAGGAGATAATGTAATTTTAATTTCTTTTTTCAATTTAAAAGATTTTTGATTTACAACTCACTGTTTTTGTAGTTACGCAAATATTTGGTGAACACTATTGGAAAAAACAAAGAAACTATTCAAAATAAATAAGCAAAGTAAATATATTCGAATTCAATTCCTTGAAGATATATCCGTAATAAGGAATAGCCTTTTCAGGATCGGAATCATGTCGTATTAGGCTATTAAATCCATAAGAAAAACGAAATTCAGCTGTAAAACGAAAATATTCAAGATATGAATCAATACCCATCCCGATTTCAGCATATCCTCCTCCTTTTTTCAAGTGAACAACACTTTCCGTAATCCTTTTGTTTTCAAGGTCATGTCGGTATGCAGCCCCTATGTAAATATATGGTCTCAAATTATAGTGCCGAAAACCCTTATACCTAATACCCACAGGTAAGTCAACATAAGCGGATGGAGTCGAAAGATATGTTTTTTCATCCATTCCAGTAATTTGATAGACTGATTTGTTTATAGGAATAAAATATTGAAAAAATCTGCTTCCGAGTGACATACCTGGAGTGAAACGCAGATCAAAGTCGCGTGTGAGTCTGAAATTAACCACACCGCCAACAGTAAACCCGGGTAATATGGTATAAACCTCAGCACTAAAACTCTGTTGATTGCCATAAAACCCTAAAGCGTTATCTTTAAGCTTCTGATTATCTATAAAAACCGGATTTTCCAAAACGTTATTGTAATTGGTAATCCGGTAATCCATTGTATTAAGACCCAGATAAAAACCAAAATGAAGCTTCCGGTCATCAAAATATGAAAGATTATTAGCACTTTTTCTTTGTCCAAAAGCTTGGACAAAACTCAAAAAAAGTGTAAGAAAAATTACAATATTTTGACAATCAAACAATTTCAAATTAAATATACTTTTATTTATCATGTATTATAATATACTGGTCGGTCTTTGCGACTACTTTATTCCGGTATAAATTGTTGCAACGCCAAAAGTTTGTCGTTGTTGCGAAGTCTGACTAAAACCGCTTAAAGTTAAAATGGACAGGAAATCCTTTCCATCTGGAAATTTTTCAACTGATTTGGGAAGGTACAGATAAGCAGATTTGTCTTTCGAGAACAAACGACCCAAGAAAGGGAGAATGTAAAACGAATAGAAGTTATATATCTGTTTGACAGGAAAATACTTCGGCCTTGAAAACTCCAATATACAAACAATTCCTTCTGGTTTAAGAACGCGGAAAAACTCATCAAGTCCCTTGGAGAGGTTTTCAAAATTTCGCACTCCAAATGCCACGATAACTGCATCGAAGGAATTGTCTGAAAAGCAAAGCTTTTCCGAATCCCCTTTTTGTAAGGTTATTCGATTTCCAACTCCTAACATTTCAATTTTGGCTCTACCGACAGACAACATTTCCTCTGAAATATCAACACCAATTACTCGTCGGGCACCGGTTTTAAGCGATTCGAGCGCAAAATCACCAGTTCCGGTTGCTACATCAAGTATTTCTAAGGGGGTATGTTTGAATAATAAACGAATAGCTTTTCTTCTCCAGATTTTGTCGATTCCGAACGATAAAAAATGATTAAGAAAGTCGTATCTCGGCGCAATGTTGTCAAACATCTCAGCTACCTGTTCTTTTTTCCCTTTAGTTGAATGAATATAAGGTTTTATAACCGCCATTTTTAACAATCTTGTAATTAATTGGAAATCCTTTTGTCAACAAATCCCAATGATTTATCATCGATTCGGATTTCTCCTTTGGTAATATGACCAAGGGTCATAACAGGAATATTATTATCGAATAAGAAGTCCACAAATTCGTTTTCGTTCTCTTCGTCAACAGTAACAACAATACGTCCCATTCCTTCACCGAAAAGAAAAGCATCACTTCTGATTTCAGCATCAGTAGTAATATCGAATCCCAACTCATTTGGTAAGGCATCACGTAACAGGGTAAAAAACAGACCACCAATTCCAACCGGACTTGCCGAAAAAATTAACCCTTTACCAATCAAATCTTTCATTGCAACCATCAATTTACTTTCAAATGCAAGATCAAAGTGCATTAATGGCCATTCTTTAATTTCATGAAAATAATCCAAATATTCAGAAGCACTAATATCGTTAAAAGACCGCCCTATCAATAAAATATTGTGTCCTTTCTGCTTAAATTTAGAGGTAAGTACCTGATCCCGGATTTTTAGTTTGCCAACAAGACTTACTATTAAAGTAGGAGGTACTAAACCATTATTGCCCGAATAATTATAAAATATTTTCCTGTTAGGGAATTGTAGATTGAAAGTAGTGGCAGCGGCATCAAGACCTAATCGGGTAGCCAGTACCATCTCCTCGGCTATTGGGCTTGCAAATTCCACGTTATTAAGAAATGCACTCATAGCCACAGGTTCTGCACCGTAACACACCAATCGTCTAACAGACTTAGCAACAATTATTTGAGCAGCAGTATATGGATCTACTGCCAAACGGCGATAATCGGCATATATTGTTTGTAACAAAAGCTTTCCATCGTCATCGACCTGAAAAATTCCGGGACAACTAATATCCTCTTTCCCAACCTGAGTAGAATCAATTGCAGGTGAGGAAAATTCATTAAATAAATTTATGGGTGATAAATGGGGAATAGCTACCATTGAATAGATGACATTCCGTAAATCATTTGGTTCAGGAATCTCATCTATATTGAATATTTTCTTTTCTTTTTCAGACATTTTGTTCGATTGCATTTTAAAAAAGACAAATCTAATAGTTTAAATTTAACGAAGGAATTATTTACCCTTTTTAAGTGTTAGATTTTTAATTTTAACATGTTTTAACCATTATAAGCAATTTGATTCAAAAGGGTTTATTGTTCCTCTGATTTGATTTTTTTTTCAAGCACTGAAATATTTTTTTCTAAAGCAGTTTTAGTTTTCAAGGTTGTCGCCAAATTACATGCAGCCATAATCGCCTTTTTGTCTGATTCTTCAAGCAAAATAGGGTAAGATGCCTTTCCTTGAAAAAAACATTTCAGTTTTTTATCATAGTTGGTTGTTATTAACCCGATTACGGCATCGGCTAAAGTACCTCGATATGTCACTTTTTCCCATTTAGACCCGTTAAATTCGCTGTGGAAATTATCAACATGGTCATGGGGTACAGAATCTGTTTCAACTACAGCACCGTCACATTCGACTTTTAAATATGTATGATTTAGCCACTGACTTCCGTAATAATTGCTTACTAGGGAAAGCTCGCCTTTTTCGTTCAAGTATGCTTGGACAAACGAACGCGACCAGGTCATATCACCACTATTGAGTTTATTGATGTAACTGGTGTATCTATCGAACTCTCCCTTTTGAGGGTTGAATTCCTTAATTAATGAATCAATTATCAGAATAATACTTGCAAGGTTTTCGCGTTGCTTCATCAATTTTGAAATATAAATCCTGTTGCTGATTTGAAGAGCATTCCTGACTTCAGTATATGCTTCTGGGTAGAGAAGAGAGATTGAGTCAAGATGTAATAGGGAACTTGCTGTGTCGCCGCTGGCGAGAAGCTCTTCTGCGAAAACAATTTTCTTAACAGCAAGCTGAGGCTGAGAGGGGGAACAACTAAACTCATACATAAGTATGACTACAAATAGAACAAAAATTCGATATTTCATCTTAAATGTTAATTTTCAACTATATAAATACTTTTTTTTACCTTCATTGGATTCTTTGGTTGTATTTTAGGTTTTAAAAGTTTTACATTCTTTTAAAAAATTTCAAAAACAATAGCAAAGCGAACCTAATTACACTGCAAAGATATAAAAGAACAGGATAAAATTACATCAATAATGGTTTGCATTTGGGTACACCTTAATATTCAACGATTTATGATGAAACAAAAATCTTCTTTTTTTTTTATCTGGTCTTGTCATTCTGAAAAATAGTTCTTTCCTTTGCAACTCCAAAAATGAGAGTATAAAAAGTTTAAAATTCATTCTTGGACTGCAACTTTTTCCTTCTTTTGTTTATATAAAGTCCGGGGTTGTTGAAATGTTGATGGTCTGTTCATCTAAGGGTTAGGATTCAAGATTTTCATTCTTGCCATAGGGGTTCGAATCCCCTACAGACTACAAATAAGAGTCATTCTTTTCATTTTGAAATTTGGATTGATGGTCTGTTTAAGAAAATAAATTAACTTTGCAACCCCAAAATATGGGGAATGTGTTTCGATGGTCTGTTCATCTAAGGGTTAGGATTCAAGATTTTCATTCTTGCCATAGGGGTTCGAATCCCCTACAGACTACAAATTTTTAAGAACAAGAAAATTTTTAAGAAATGGCAAATCATAAATCCGCTATTAAAAGAGCGAAGCAGAGCGAAGTACATCGTCTGCATAATAAGTATTTTTCAAAAACAACCCGGAATGCGGTTCGTTTACTGCGAGAAACTACAGATAAGGCAGTTGCTGCAGAGCTTTTTCCTAAAGTAACTGTCATGCTTGACAAATTGGCAAAGCAGAATGTGATTCACAGCAACAAGGCTTCCAACCTGAAATCTAGCTTGGCTTTACACGTTAACAGCTTGTAATTGTGTGGTATTAAAATATTTTAGAGCTCATCCTTCGAAGGGTGGGCTTTTTTTGTTATTCTTCATTATTTTTGTAACTTTGTCAAAGTACGTGACAATTAACACATCAATGCAAAATGAGTGAATATCGCAAAATGAATATTAAGGAATGGGCTGTCGAAGATCGCCCACGGGAAAAACTTTTGAGTCGTGGCATTTCCTCACTTTCGGATGCCGAACTTATTGCCATCCTGATCGGCTCCGGAAATCCGAAGGAAACAGCAGTTGAACTTTCGCGTCGTATTTTGGAAAACGTAAAGAATAACTTGCATGAGCTTGGCAAACAAAATGTTGAAGACCTTAAAAGTTTTAATGGAATTGGTGAGGCTAAAGCTATTTCGATTATTGCAGCAATGGAGCTTGGCCGTCGAAGAAACCATTCTTCGGCTCTTGAAATGGATAAGATTACCGGCAGTGGTGATGTGGCACGATACTTTCGTCCAATAATCGGCGATCTTCCCCACGAGGAATTCTGGGTTCTTTATTTGAACAGGCAAAATAAAATCATTGATAAACAAAAACTTAGTCAGGGAGGTATGACAGGCACAGTGATTGATGTCAGACTTGTATTAAAATCAGCACTCGAAAAACATACAACATCCCTGATTTTTTGTCATAATCACCCATCAGGAAATCCAGATGCGAGCGAAGCCGACCGCATAATCACAAAGCAACTAAAAGATTCCGGTGCCATAATGAATATTCCTTTGATTGACCATGTTATTATTTCTCAGAATGGGTTTTTTAGCTTTGCAGACGAAGGTTTGTTATGATATATTTTTTATTTTTGACCAAAAAAATTTCATGATACACTTGTTAGGCGAAAGCAACTCTTTGTTAAATCAATTCATTGCTGAGATCAGAGATGAAATTGTCCAAAAAGATTCACTTCGATTTAGAAGAAACCTTGAACGCGTAGGCGAAATATTTGCATACGAAATCAGTAAAAAACTTCATTACAAAACCAGAGAAGTCACTACTCCACTAGGCGTTGCAAAAATTCCAATGCTCGAACAACAACCTGTTTTAGCTACAATTCTCCGTGCTGGTCTTCCTTTGCATCAAGGTCTTTTAAACTATTTCGATAAGGCAGAAAATTGTTTCATTTCTGCTTACCGGAAATACGATCCCAATGGAGAATTCCATATCGAATTTGAATATATTGCGTCTCCACTTCTTGATAATAAGATTGTAATAATGTCGGATCCAATGCTCGCTACAGGCTCATCAATGGAGATTGCTTACCACGCATTACTCGAGAAAGGGGAGCCAAAGCATATTCATCTTGTTTCCGTTATTGCAAGCAGACAAGGTATCGACCACGTTCTGAAGATGCTCCCCAATGAACAAATTACTCTTTGGATTGGAGCTATTGATCCTGAAATGACACCTAAATCGTATATCGTTCCCGGGTTAGGTGATGCCGGTGATCTTGCTTTTGGTGAAAAAATAGACTCTAAAGAGAGTGTTTTGCATAATCATTTTTAATCAATTTTTTCTACTTTAAGTCGGTCTGTACATATTTGAAGCATTTCCTTTAC
Organism: uncultured Bacteroidia bacterium; assembly: GCA_903834845.1. Lineage (GTDB taxonomy): Bacteria > Bacteroidota > Bacteroidia > Bacteroidales > Prolixibacteraceae > JAAFHB01. The sequence continues at coordinate 33,161 of CAILKW010000172.1, forward strand.
TTTTAAGTGGGTTCCCGGATGTAGTTTTTCAGGAGCTATTTCGGTCAAAGGAATCAATACAAAATTTCGTTCACCCATTTTAGGATGTGGCAAAATAAGTTTGGACGAGTTAAGCTCCAAATCGTTGTAAAAAAGTATATCTATATCAATAGTTCGGGATTCGTAATGATCTGATATTTTAGTACGACCCATTGTTTTTTCTATTGACTGGGTAAGATGTAGTATGTCGTGCGGATTGAGTGATGTTTCAACTAAAATTGCCTGATTCCAGAATAAATCGGATTCAAAGCCCCAGGGTTCAGACTCGTAAATAGATGACAGTTTTATGATCAATCCTATTCTTTCGTCAATTAGTTTTCGTGTCTCTTTAAATATTTTAGACTTATCTCCTACATTACCACCCAAAAGAATATAAACTTCGGCCATTATTAATAAATTTGCATCAAATATCACAATAATAATTTAAAAAATTAAAGATTAGTTTTAGTTGTAATACATATCAATAATAGAAATCTATATGAAAATCTTCTGGAAAGCTTTTTTCGCATCATTACTCGCAATTCTCATTGCCTCATTTCTCATGATCTTTGTTCTTGTTGGAATGATTTCAGCCGTTACTTCGTTTAAAGATCAAACAGTTACGATCAAGAGTCAATCATTGCTTTTGCTTAAGCTGGATAACCGAATCGTTGAGCGTAAGTCCAACAATCCATTTGAAGACCTTGAATTTCCAGGTCTCACATCATCCACAACAACTGGCTTGAATCAGATTCTTAGCTGTATTGAAAAGGCAAAAACCGATGAACGGATTAAAGGGATTTTTCTTGAACTCTCGGAAGTTAATTCAGGTTATGCCACAGTTGAGGAAATCCGAAATGCCCTAATAAATTTCAAGACCTCTGGTAAATTTATTTATACTTACGCTGACATGATATCCCAAAAGGCTTATTATCTTGCAACAGTATCTGATAGCTTAATTTTGAATCCTATGGGCATGTTCGATTTTCGGGGACTCAGTGCAGAGCACACCTTTTATAAAAAGGCTCTTGATAAATTCGGAATCGAAATGCAAGTTGTACGTGGGAAAAACAACAAGTTCAAATCTGCGGTCGAACCATTCCTATTTGAAAAAATGAGCGATGCCAACCGCGAACAAACAGGTGTGTACCTTAAAAGCATTTGGAATCACGTATTGAAGGGGATTTCAGAACAAAGAAAAATTCCTTTAGACAGTTTAAATATATATGCCAATGAAGTTATGACATTTCAAAAAGCCGATAAAGCCTTGAAATACAGATTTTTTGACAATCTTAAATATAGAGATCAGGTTCTGGTTGATTTCAGAATATTAACCAATCTTGGAGTGAATGATGAAATTCCGGTAGTTTCCGTAGGCGAATATGATAAAGTTCCCAAACCAATCGATCCAACAGGACTACCTAAAGACAGAATTGCGATTGTTTACGCCGAAGGTGAGATTGACGGAGCCACGGAAGGTTCATACCAAATAGACTCCAAGGAAGTTTCGAAGGGCATACGCGAAGCCCGCACAGATTCCGCAGTTAAAGCGATTGTACTCCGCGTAAATTCCCCTGGTGGATCAGCTTATGGATCTGAAGTTATCTGGCGTGAAGTTATTTTAGCTCAAAAAGTCAAGCCTGTTGTTGTGTCAATGGGTGATTATGCAGCCTCAGGAGGTTATTACATTGCATGTGGGGCTGACGCAATAATTGCAAACCCAACTACGATCACCGGGTCTATTGGTGTTTTTGGTCTAATCCCAAATTTGAGCGGATTACTTTCAGACAAAATAGGGATTACTTTTGATAATATTTCAACTAATGAACACTCAGATATGCCTTCACTTACACGCAAAATGACTCCTTTCGAGATGAATCTGATGCAAAGTTATGTTGAATCAACATACGAAACTTTTATATCTCATGTTGCAGATGGCCGTAAAAAAACATCAACTTTTATTGATTCGATCGGACAAGGCCGCGTTTGGAGTGGCGAAAACGGAAAATCAAATGGGCTGGTTGATGAATTTGGTGGTTTAAATGACGCAGTTAAGTTGGCTGCAACAAAAGCTGGAATCGAACATTACAGAATTAAAGAATTACCAAAACAAAAGGATACTTTCGAAGAACTCATGAAAAGTTTCTCTACAAAGCTGCAAAACAAAGTGTTACAATCAAAATTAGGAGATTCTTACTATTTATGGCAGAATTTTTCCCGTGAATTTAAATCAAACGGTATTTATGCGAGAATGCCATTTAATCTTGAAATTAACTAGAAAAACCAACACAAGGTGAAGTATCTGTTTTTGAAATTGTTATCCATGTTTTACGGTATATTGACTGGCTTAAGAAATGAGTTATTTAATATTAAGATTTTGTCTTCACGTGAATTTGACCTTCCGATTATTTCGATAGGTAATATCACGGTGGGTGGAACAGGAAAAACCCCTCATACTGAGTATATTGCCGGGCTGCTGAAACCGAATTTTAAAGTTGCAACTTTAAGTCGTGGTTATAAAAGAAAATCCAGAGGTTTTTATCTTGTTGAACCAACATCAAAAGTTCGTTGGGTCGGCGATGAACCATTACAAATAAAACTTAAATTTAACGATTTAACAGTTGCAGTAGATGCAAACCGTGTCCGCGGTATTGAGCATTTGCTTGCATTACCCGGTAAACCTGATGTTATTCTTCTGGATGATGCATTTCAGCACCAGTACGTTACTCCCGGCATTAATATTTTGTTAACCGATTATAACCATTTAATCACTAAAGATTCTCTACTGCCTTATGGACGTTTACGCGAATCGGCATCAAATAAAAGCAGAGCTACTATAATTATAGTCACAAAGTGTCCGCCGGAACTCAAGCCGATTGATGAACGAATAATTACTAAAGAACTTGAAATCAGACCATATCAAAACCTTTTCTTTTCCAAAATTGATTATGGTGCAATAATGCCTGTTTTTCCGTTAGAAGTTTCATCTCAAACTATCGAATTGGTTGAAGGTTTGACTGTATTGATGGTTACCGGTATAGCAAATCCATCATCACTAAAAGAATATCTATTGCATGGATCCCATGATATTTATGAAATGAATTATCCCGACCACCACCGATATACCGTGAAGGAGGTTGACCGAATTGCTGCAAGATTCGATTCACTTACTTCTGTTAAGAAAATTATCATAACCACTGAGAAAGATATGGTAAGATTCCGTGGCCTTGAATCAGTTCCGGAAAATATTCGTAAACACATGTATTATATTCCTATTAAAATCAGTTTTCTGAATAATGCCGGTAAAGAATTTGACAGAAAAATATTAAACTATGTTAAAGAAAATAAAAGCAACTTCAACCTATATTCAAGAAATAACAGGATTTAAAGCAGAAATTGGCATAATACTCGGCACGGGACTTGGAGGCCTCGTTAATGAAATTGAAATTATTCGGACTCTGCCATACGCCAGCATTCCGAATTTTCCTGTTTCTACAGTTGAGGGCCATAAAGGTCAGCTGATTTTTGGAAAACTTGGTGGAAAAAACATCATAGCAATGCAGGGTAGATTTCATTTCTATGAAGGGTATAGCCTGTTAGATGTAACTTTTCCGGTACGAGTAATGAGTGACTTGGGAATTAAGATTTTGTTTGTTTCGAATGCCAGCGGAGGTCTGAATCCCACATTTAAAGTAGGTGATGTTATGATGATTACTGATCATATAAACATGTTTGGCAGCAATCCTTTGATAGGTCCTAATCTAAATGAATTAGGAATCCGATTCCCCGATATGAGTCAGGCTTATGATTTCAAACTTCTGGACATTGCCCGTAAAATTGCATTACAAAACCATATTGATCTCAAAGAGGGGGTTTATGTTGGTGTGTCAGGACCAACTTTCGAAACTCCTGCAGAGTATAAAATGTTTCGGATACTCGGTGGTGATGCTATCGGGATGTCAACAGTTCCTGAAGTTATTGTTGCACGCCATAGCGGCATGAAAGTTTTTGGAATCTCTATCATTACGGACAGTGGTGTTCCAGGAGAAATCATTGAAATCTCGCATGAGGAGGTGCAGGAAGTTGCTTCAAAGGCAGAACCCAAAATGAGTTTGATAATTAAAGAGTTAATAGCTTCTTTTTCATAATGGGAAGAATAACCTTTTTGTCTGTGTTAATGATATTTTCATGTCTTATCCTTTTCACCGGTTGCAAAGTTGTTAAGCCTTCAATGCCTGTAGAGAGTTATGAAATACTGATACGTAAACCCAAAACTTCAAATATCAGTTTATACGCGGATATAGAGATAACTAAATTGGAACAACTCATTAATGATCAATTAAATAATGTAATATATCAGGATACCAGCTTTGAGGACAACAACAAAGACAATCTGAAGTTTAAAGCACTTAGGGATGGGGAGATCAAACTAAACTTTGAACATAATGAGCTAAAATGGGATTTACCTTTACGTGTCTCAATTCAAAAAGGAGTCAAATTGTTCGGGTATAGTGTTCCTTTAGTGGATTCCTGGGAATATACAGGACAAATCAGACTCCGTTATAAAACAAAATTATCTCTTAGTCCCGACTGGAGCATTAATACAAGTACTGTTTCCGATGGGTATTTGTGGACTAAAAAACCTGCAATAAAGATTGGCGGAATTGATGTTCCTGTCATAATGGTTGCAAACCTACTTTTACCAGCCAATCTTCAGGAATTTTCACAACAGATTGATAAAATTATTTCTCAAAGTTTTGATTTCAGGGATTTTTCAGAAAAGGGATGGCGAATGTTATTTGAACCATTCAAGATTCCTACTGATTATAATGCCTGGTTATCAATATCACCATATTCAGTTGCACTTCTACCCGTGCAAGGTTCAGAAGGACATGTCAGATTAGGTGCTGCAATTACAACAGATGTGGAGTGTTTAATGGACAATGTACCCCTATCCAGAAAAGCAACACCATTACCAAATATACAACAGCTCAAGACACCAAGCGATACTTTTAAGGTAAACTTGCTGACTGATATTCCTTATACAACAATCAACCGTATGATTGATGAAGAAATAGGCGATTCAACTTTTGTCTTTGGAAATCGCCGGGTAAAGTTCGAGACATTCAGGGTTTATGGAACAAACGAAAAAATGGCAGTGGAAACGAGGATATCAGGAAGTGTAAAGTGCACGCTTTATCTTACAGGAATCCCCTATTTCAATTCGCAAGATACTACACTGCGGATAAAAGACCTGAAATTCGATATTAAAACCAGTAATCTGATGATGGCGTCGGCAAAATGGTTGTTTAGCGGTAAGTTTGAACGAATATTAACCGAATCAATTGCAATTCCTTTTAATTCAAATATATCTGATACAGAAAAACAAATATCAGTATTTCTTAACCATTATCAGCTTGGTTACGGATTTGAACTGAATGGGAGACTCGCCGGATTATCAGTTTCAGATCTTTATCTAAGTCCTGAATCTGTTAAGGCTAATGTTGTTTTTTTGGGTCATCTTTCATTGGGTATGGTAGGATCTTTACCTTAAATCACAAAACTTAAAATGTAATCCTTAAATTAATATCATGAAAAACAAACAAAACAGACGGAATTTTTTGACAAGAGCTTCAGCTACTACTGCAGGCATTGCAGTAGGTTTGAATACATTTGGTTCTGTCGAATCCGCTCGTATTTTTGGTGCTAACGACAGGGTTAGAGTTGGTTTTATCGGAATAGGCAATCGGGGTTCTCAACTTTTAGGATTGTTTATGAAACAGTCCGATTGTGAGGTAGCTGCATTATGCGATGTTTACGAGCCATATCTTTTGCGCGATAGAAGTATGGTAGAACCACGGTTTCTCAATGATTTGAGCGGTCAAATACCAAAAATGGGTGAGGCTTTTGACAAAAAACCCAATACTTTTCATGATTATCGCAAGTTACTGGAAGATAAAAGTATAGATGCAGTTTGTATAGCAACGCCCGATCATTGGCACGCCATTCAGATGATAGAGGCTGTGAAGGCGGGTAAAGATGTTTACGTAGAAAAACCGCTTACGAATACTTTGTGGGAAGGACGTCAGATGATAAAAGCGTGGCAAGCAAGCAACCGTGTGGTAGCCGTTGGTTTGAATAGGCGTGGAAATCCAGTTTATCAAAAGCTTGCAAAAGATATTCCTACCGGAAAGATTGGGAAAATAACTGTTGGCAGGTCTGCAAGAATCAATAATATGTTTCCTTTTGGTATTGGTAAAATGAAACCTGAGCAACCTCCAAAAGGGTTAGATTGGGACTTATGGCTTGGACCTCGAGCAAATCGCCCTTACCAGTACAATATAGCTCCATATAAATTCAGGTGGTGGAGTGATTTTTCAAGCCAAATGGGCAATTGGGGAGTTCATTATATGGATGTTACACGTTGGATGATGGGAGAAACAGCTCCGATGGCAATTACAGCGAGCGGTGGTAAATATATACTTGATCACGATGGCGACATACCTGATACCATGCAGGTAACTTTTGAATTTGCCTCCGGGGCAATTATATCATTCTGTATTTATGAGGCGAGTAGTGGTAATTTGTTTCCTTATGGGGAAATTGAATTGAGAGGTACCAAAGGCACGCTTTATTCTGACGAAGGTGGATACAGAATAATACCAACCAAAAGCGGGCAATTCCAGAAATGGGATAAAAGCATTGAAAATGAAGTGTTTGACGTAAAAAATAATCCCTTGGCGGACGGTAGTAATGCAGACAGTACCGCAAATCTGGTTCGCAATTTTCTTGAGTGTGTTAAAAGTCGCAAGAATCCATTCTGCACACTTGAAGATGGTCACCGGTCAACATCATTTGCCCATCTTGCAAATATTTCGCTCGCAGTAAAGCAAAGATTAGAATGGGATTCTGTTAATGAGCGATTTACCAACAGTGAAAAGGCAAATCAGCTGCTGCGTTACGATTATAGAAAGCCGTGGAAAATTTGATTTTAATTATAAGACCAGTTTATCACATTTAAAACTATAATGTTCAATGAATAATAATACCAGAAGAGAATTCCTCAAAACTACCTCTGCTACAATTGTTGGAGTGGCACTAAGCAATCAATTTCTTAAAGCTCAACAAAGTTTAGCAATAAAACCCCGTCTAATCTGTGCTTTTACAAAGTGCCTGCAATTTATTGAAATTGATAAACTTGGAGATTTTCTGGCCGCTCTAGAATTCGATGGTGCCGATCTTACAGTTCGAAAAGGCGGGCATGTTCTAACTGAAAATATTACTATTGATCTTCCAAAAGCGGTTAAATTGTTGGAACGATCAGGGATAAAAGTACCAATGATGGTCACCGATGTGATTGATCCTGAAAATCCTGAATCAGAACGAATTCTGGGGGTTGCAGCTGAAAATGGCATTAAGTATTACCGAATGGGATATTTAAACTACGACACAAAAAAGTCAATTCCTCAAAATCTTGAAAATCATAAAAGATCAATCGAAAAATTAGAGAAAATAAACCGGAAATTTAATATTCACGGAGGCTATCAAAACCATTCAGGAATACGTGTAGGAGGACCTGTATGGGATTTATATTGGCTGCTAAAAGATTGTGATCCAGCCTATATAGGTGTCCAATATGATATCCGACATGCAGTGTGCGAAGGTGGCAACTCATGGCCTATAGGAATGAATCTCGTTTCTCCGTGGATTCGTACTGTGGACATAAAAGATTTTTTTTGGAAAAAAGTTGATGGCAAGTGGAAAATTAACAGTGTTCCTCTCGGGGAAGGCATGGTTGATTTGGATTCCTTTTTGAAGCAATATGCCAGCTTAAAGCTTAGCGATCCGATTTCAATTCATTTTGAGTATGATCTGGGTGGTGCTGAATCAGGAAAAACAAACCCGAAAATGGAAACTAATGAAATAGCAACTTTCCTAAAAAATGATCTTTTATTTTTGCGTTCAAAGTTCAAAGAATTAGGACTTTAATTAGACATTCGCGACTATTAAATATTTTAAATATCCTTATTATGCTGTCAAGAAGGGAATTTGTGAAAAGTTCAGCATTGGCCGGAGCTGCTGCCTTTACTGGAATTAATACCGAAGTTATGGCAATTGCTCCTGAAAACAGAATTACAATTGATGATGTGAAATCTGATTTCGAGCGTGAGCCTCTAATTCGTCCATTTGGGTTCAAAGGCGGTTACATGACCGAGATATGGCAGTCAGTCAATTATATTCGTTCAAAAACCGGAACTTCAAAGATTGGTTTGTGTACCCAAAACGTTCTTTGGTCTGATTCTGCGGTTTTTGCCGCTCATTCAGAGAGCGGTGGAAATGCACTTATGTACTCACTTACCGAACATGCTTTACAACTAATTAAAGGACAAACATTTATCAATCCGATTCAACTTCAGGAAGAACTACTTGATGAGGTTTATCGTTATGGTGTAAAAATTACCTCGAATCCTGATTTACGAAAGACTTTTGCCATGAATGCTTTAGTCGGGATTGATAATGCCCTGTGGATGATATATGCCAAGGAAAATGGTATCAGCAACTTCGATGAATTGATTCCATTAAAGTATCGCTCTGCTTTGTCTCACCATCATAAACAAGTGGCAAGTATCCCGTTGATGGCCTATTCAATTCCAGTAAACGAAATCGTTGATGCTGTTGAATCAGGTTATTATTTTATGAAAATAAAAATCGGTCAGCCCGGTACCCAAAATGAGATGTTATCGAAAGATATTGAGAGACTTACTGCAATTCATAAGGCTATAGGTAATTACCGTACACCACATACTGATTCCGGCAAACTTCCATATTATTTTGATGCAAATGGCCGCTACGAAAAGAAAGAGTCATTGTTGAAACTGATTGACCATGCTGTTAAGATTGGTGCTTATGATCAGATTGCAATTATTGAGGAACCATTTGCCGAAAAAGCTGAAATTGATGTACGTGATATTCCTTTACGTCTTGCAGCCGATGAAAGTGCTCATACTGACGTGGATGCGCGTTTAAGGATAGAAATGGGATACAAGGCTATTGCATTGAAGGCAATTGCCAAGACACTTTCAATGACTATTAAAATTGCGAATGTTGCAAAAGAAAAGGGCATTCCATGCTTTTGTGCCGACCTTACTGTCAATCCGATTCTTGTTGATTGGAATAAAAATGTAGCTGCAAGGCTTGATCCGTTTCCCGGTTTAGGAACTGGTTTATTGGAATCAAACGGCCATCAAAATTACAAAAACTGGAGCATTATGGAATCATACCACCCTTATGCAGATGCGAATTGGAGAAAAACCCAGAAAGGGGTTTTTAATCTTGATGATGATTTCTATTTGAAAAGTGGTGGCATACTAACCGATTCCGAACACTATACAAAAATGTTTGAAAACAGCACTAAAACTTAAAACTGATACTTATAATACAGATTTAAGGTAATTTGTCTGATCTCAAGCTTTCTTTGGGATTTTCAGTTTTTGTCCGATCATCAGACCTCGGGTATTTTTAATATTATTCAGCAATTTTATTTCAATATCCGAGACTCCGGCAAACTGTTTTGCAATAGTATAAAGACTGTCGCCGCTACGTACAGTGTAAAGAGTATATTCACCGTTAAGTGCACTTTCGGAACTTATTGATTGTAATGGCAATGGCACAATAGCACTTGAAGCCTGTATTTTGGGACTTTCAGTTTTTACAACTGATGCCTCAACCTTTGCCACCGGATTTTCATTTTCGTTTATGTAGATTACTAATTTCTGCCCAATCTGTAACCTGTTAGGACGGATATTATTCCACTCGCAAAGAGTGGCTGCACTGATATTGTACTTTTCGGCAATTGCGCCTGGATTATCACCTTGCTTAACAGTATAGTAGATTTTTTTCTTTCCTTCAATATTGAAGTTTGCGATACCCTTAACTTCCTTTAAAAGAACGATTTTATTGTTTGGGAAGAATTTGTCCCTTTCGTAAGCAAAAATTTGAGTTTGATTATCTATAAACGGTCCGATTAGCCCAACTGGCAATTTCAGTACGTAGGTTTTATCAGGCTTTGCCGGAATAATTTGCCGTTTATACTGTGGGTTTAACTCTTTGATTTCCTGAACGGGAATATTCAGAATTGTAGCGATTTGCTCAAAATTAAGATAAGAATTAACAACTATTGTATCAGTAATGATCTTAAAAGTAGGCTGAACTGAATAAAGATTGTGCTCTTTTGCATAATTCATCACATAATTTGCAGCTATAAATATGGGAATGTACCCTCTGGTTTCTCTTGGAAGTCTGGAATAGATGTCCCAATAATTTTGTTTTCCTCCCGAACGCCGAACTGCCTTGTTAACATTTCCCGGCCCACAATTATATGCTGCAATAACCACATGCCAATCACCATAAATGGCGTATAAATCACGAAGGTAGCGTGCAGCAGCATCTGTTGATTTTACTGGATCGTTTCGCTCATCAATGTACGAATTGATTTCAAGTCCGTACATCTTAGCAGTACCATGCATAAATTGCCAAAGTCCTGAAGCACCAGCTCTTGATCTAATCTGAGGATTTAATGCGGATTCAATAATAGGGAGATACCTTAACTCTGAAGGGAGATCGTATCTCGCCAATGCTTCTTCAAAAAGTGGAAAATAGTAATTGCTAAGACCCATCATTATGGAAACCCTGCCTCTACGTTTATTAACGTAAAAATTGATAAATTTCTTTACCGATTCGTTGAAAGGCATGGGAATAAATGAATCCAAATTTTGAAGACGGCTGATATACACCGAATCGGGTAACTCATTCTGCAAAGTATCAGATGAAATGAAATTTTCAAGGCTATCAACAGCAAATGCATTCTGTACATACCAGGTATTTACCATCGAATCAAGTTTGTCGGATAAAATCATGTCAAGATTGTCATCAGGGAAGGAATCAACAAAATTGCTATTCAAAGTATCCAGGCTTTTGATACCATTATCAATTAATGACGGTTGAGATTGTATATTACTGATTTGAGCTTTGGATTCAAAGCTGCACATCAATAATGTGAAAGTCAGGATTACTAAAAAGAATGAATTCATACGTCTTACGATTAAAAATTAATTGCCAAATTAAAACCCATTATCAAATTCTGGTTTCCCAGATTTACAGGCATCGGTTCAATCCTCAAGCTGAGGTCATCACTAATATCGAAGTCGAAAAGATTGGCATCAACACTTGCATCAATAATACTCAAAACATGTAATGCTGCAATACCTATTACTGTCAGATCCCTGTTTCTCCTATAAAAATCCTTACCACTCTTCAACTGTGTAGAGATATATTTGAAGGTTGTCGGATTATCGAGGCTTATTGATGGATTTTTGATTAAATTGTCCAAAAATGCCCTCTCCTCAGTTTTCATAAGTGCTACACTGGTGTATTGCGCAATAATCCGATAACCTTGAAAAAAGTCTTTATAATTGTTATTGTTCCATCCCAAAACATAAATCAAACCGGCATATCCTCCATAAACAATTGGTAATTTCCAATACTTTTTATTGTATATCTGACCTAATCCCGGGAAAAGCGCAGCATAAATAGAGGCTTTTTTCGGTGAACGCTCGATTTTTTGAATAGGTTCTGCAACCTTTAAACTATCATTCGAAATGTTTATCTGCTGAGCTTTAACTTCCGGAATTCCGGTAAGGATAGTAAAAAAAACCGAAAGCCCTGCAATAATGGTTTTCAAAATGCCAAATTTAGCTGATTTTCAGGAATTAAGTTTATCAAATATTCCAATTATCCGTTCCAGATCTTTCGGATTCTCGAAAGGAATTTCAATTTTCCCTTTCCCAAGTTCATTGATTTTGAAAACCACACTCGTATCAAAGTACTTTGCGAGATGATTTTTTAAATCACGATATTCATCAGGGAATGGAGTAGATTTTTTTGGAATTCTCCCCTCCCCGTCTTCCGAACTAATTTTCCGAACTATTTCCTCGGTTTTTCGAACTGAAAAATCGTATTTTACAACTTGCCGATAAACCATAATCTGAGTTTCCGGTTCCTGAATATTTATTAAGGCTCTTGCATGCCCCATAGTTATCTCCTGATCACGTATCGCTTTCTGAATAACAACCGGTAACCTGAGCAACCTAAGATAATTTGATATGGTAGAACGTTTTTTCCCAACTTTGTCACTAAGTGTTTCTTGGGTAAGCTTACATTCGTCAATAAGCCGCTGATAACTTAATGCAATTTCAATGGCATCAAGGTCTTCACGTTGGATGTTTTCTACAAGAGCCAATTCAAGCATTGATTCATCACCGGCTTCTCTTACAAATGATGGAATAGAGGTTAAACCTGCAATTTTTGCAGCCCTGAACCTACGTTCACCAGCTATAATCTGATATTTTCCTTCTTCAAGCTTCCGCAGCGTAAGAGGCTGAATAATACCAAATTCTTTAATGGAAACAGCCAATTCATTTAGCGATTCTTCGTCAAAATGTAAACGAGGCTGAAACGGGTTTGCTTCAATTTCATTAATTCCTACTTCGTTCGAAACAGGAGTACCTGGTCGCATATCATTTTCTTCAATTAAAGCCCCAAGACCTCTGCCAAGCGCGTTTCGTTTTATCATGATTCGAAATTATTTTAATTCAAATTACTGTTCTATAATCTCTTTTTTCTCAATTTTGGTCATCTTGTTATTTTGGAGCAGTTCGCGCGCCAATGTAAGATATGATTGTGCTCCTTTTGAGCTGACATCATATTCCAAGGCAGGAACTCCATAACTGGGAGCCTCAGAAAGCTTAATATTCCGAGTAATAACAGTCTCGAAAACCATCTCCTGGAAATGACGTTTTACTTCTTCATAAACCTGATTTGACAAATTAAGCCTTGCATCAAACATTGTTAGTAAAAATCCCTCTATCTGAAGATTTGGATTGAGCCTGCTTTGAATAATTTTGATGGTATTCAGCAGTTTTCCTAATCCCTCAAGTGCAAAATATTCACATTGAACAGGTATCAGCACCGAATCGGCTGCCGTCAATGCATTTACTGTAATAAGTCCAAGTGATGGAGAACAGTCAATCAAAATAAAATCATATTCATTTGATACTTTATCAATTACCTGTTTCAGGACTCTTTCCCTATTTGGAAGATTCAACATTTCAATCTCTGCTCCAACAAGATCGATATGTGATGGCAAAAGATCAAAATTGGGTGTATTCGTGTTAAGGATGATGGTTTTCGGATCTACATCATCAACAACACACTCATAAATACTTGTTTTAACATTTCGGACATCAAACCCAACACCTGAAGTGGCATTCGCCTGCGGATCTGCATCAATCAGCAAAACCCTATATTCCAACACTGCAAGACTTGCAGCAAGATTAATCGCTGTTGTTGTTTTGCCTACACCACCTTTTTGGTTCGCTATCGCAATAACCTTTCCCATTATTTTTGATTTTAAATGACAGGCTCAAAATTAGTATTTTAAGCCGAACAAGCTGATACAATTGATAAAATGATCAACTATTAGTTGTTGAAAAGGCAAAATTACCAACATTTTTCAAATAAAACCCTTTCGTAAAGATAAGAAATGCAACAAGATGTGAATTTTACTCCAATTTGAAAAGGTTTATATTTTTTTAACTTTCTAAAAAGAAGAAAACCTAAAATCCAAAGCAACTAAATCGGATCCACATCAATTGCAATCTGTATCGTTTTATTTCCTGCACGTAATTTTACCTCATCTATAATTTCCTGCATAAGTCTTTTGGCATTCACAACAGATATCTCCCGTTCAATTTTAATCCATAATTGTTTAATATACAAAGCTTTAATACGACTAATTACCGGATATTCCGGGCCAAGAATTCGAGACCCGAATCTATTACGAAGATTTTGTGATAACTCCTGAGCTATCCTGTCAAGTTCATTTCTTTCGCGGTGTTTCAGGGTAATTCCGATCATTCTGTGAAAAGGAGGATATTTAAATAGCTTCCTTTCTGCGATTTGTCCCTTGTACATTGCTTCATAGTCGTTATTGATCACATTAAGGATGATATGATGTGCCGGTTCTGATGTTTGTATAATCACCTTACCTCTTTTGTTTTTTCGTCCCGACCTACCTCCAACCTGTGCCATAAGTTGATAACTTCGCTCATAAGCTCTGAAATCCGGCTGATTCAGCAGGTTATCTGCATTTAAAATACCCACTATACTTACATTTTCAAAATCAAGTCCTTTCGTAACCATTTGAGTTCCAATAAGGATATCAATCTCTCCTATTTCGAAGCTATGAATTATTTTTTCGAATCCTTTTTTCGCCCGCGTTGTGTCCAGATCCATCCTATCTATTTTTGCATCAGGGAAAATAACCTGAAGATCCTCTTCAACCTTTTCAGTTCCGAATCCTTTATTTGTAAGCTCTTTGCTGTTGCAGGAACGACACGTACCGGGATGACCGGTTGAGTAACCACAGTAATGACAGACCAGCGAATTATTATGCTTGTGATAAGTAAGACTAACATCACATTGGGTACATTTAGGAATCCAGCCACACATTTTACATTCGATAAATGGTGAAAAACCACGTCTGTTCTGAAAAAGTATAACCTGTTCCTTTCTTTGGAGTGCTCCGGTAATTTCGGCAAACAATAATGGAGTCAGATGGGAGTTCATAAGTTTTCGGCGGTAAGCATCCTTAAAATCTGCAGTTACAATCTCCGGCATCTCAATGTTATAATGACGTTCGTTTAATGATACCAATCCGTATTTCCCTGATGTAGCATTGTAATATGATTCAACCGAAGGAGTTGCAGTTCCGAGTAAAACAGGAGCTTTCTGAAGATGACCCAGAATAATGGCCGCATCCCGCGCATGGTAACGGGGCGAAGGATCGTACTGCTTAAAACTGTTTTCGTGCTCTTCGTCAACAACAAGGAGTCCGAGGTTCTTAAAAGGGAGAAACAAAGCCGAACGTGTGCCAACAATCAATTGATATTCTCCGTGATAATCTATATTTTCACTTCCAAAACTTAAAACTTTATTCCAAATTTCAACACGTTCCGAATCACTGAATTTTGAATGATAAATGCCAGCTTTTTCGCCAAAAACTTTTGTTAAGCGACTTATAATCTGTGTAGTTAACCCAATCTCAGGAAGAAGATAAAGAACTTGTTTTCCCTCATTAAGACATTCATTGATTAGTTTGATGTAAATCTCTGTTTTTCCACTTGAAGTCACTCCATGTAATAAAGTAACAGGCTTACTTACGAATGATTGTTTAATTTGATGTAAGGCGATATTTTGGGCCGTGCTCAATTCCGAAACCTCCTTTATCTCACCTTTGTAAGAAGCAAGGCGATCAACTTTCTTTTCAATAACTGATAAAAACTTCTTGTTTACAAGTCCGGTAAGCACTGCCGCACTAATTCCAGTCGAACGAAGTAATTCCTTTTTGGTAACACAAACCTCAATCCCTTGATTCATAACGCCTGACAATTCGAGGTAACTCATCAATAACTGCTGTTGCAAAGGAGTTTTCTTTAATAAGTCGAGTGCGAGATGTAATGACTTTTCGGTTCTGAGGCGGTCAGGAAGTACTACAACTGATTCGGTTTTTGATCTATAGCTTTCCTTTATTTCTTCCTCAACCGATACTGCACCTTTCACCAATAAATCTTTGACAACGGCAATTGAGTTTTTTTTAAGCACCGAATTGTTTAGTTCCCAAATTGTTAGACTTCGCTTTTCGCGGATTACCTCGATCAATAGTTGCTCACGTGGAGTAAGCCTTTTATCACTTTGTTCTGTATAATCACTGTTGTAATTGATTCTTGTTTCACTCTCCAATTTTAGCCCTGAAGGCAATGCGGCTTTCAGAACTTCGCCAATAGTGCAATGGTAGTAACCGGCAATCCATTCCCAAAAATCAAAACAGGCCACCGGAACAATTGGATTTATATCTATTAGATATTCAATAGGTTTGGTATTAAAATCAGCAGGTTTCCTATCATGGATTTCATGAACCAGAGCCGAATAGAATTTCTTTACTCCAAATTGAACGATCACCCTTGCTCCCGGGATTACCTGATTTATCAGTTCATCGGGAACATTGTAGGTGAAATACCCTGCAATAGGAAGAGGCAGGATCACATCTGCATATTGGTCGGGAGTTGTATTCATTGAAGAATTTAAAGTTCATGCAAATCTAATAAATAAAAAGAAATATTATTGGAACAATTATTCCCGCTGCAGTGAGCCATGCACCACGTCTCGTTATACCATTCTTTCCTTTCAATATAAATAATCCACTGATTGCCATTAATATAAGAGCAACACAGTAAAAATCGGAAAACCACATCCACATTTTTCCGGGATTGTAATGGAGAAAATTAACCTGATAAAAGATGGGACGCTTTTTGAGATTTTCGAAAAGCAATTTCCCGGTTGCAAGAGTAACAGAAACAGATCCGCCGCCGTTCATAAAAACTTTAAGCTCTCCCGAATTTGGAAAATAATATTTACGGTAATTCTTCTCCTGGCCTATTTGCGAAAGTATAGCCTCAACAGCGTTTTTTTCATTTGTTTGCAGATCAGCCGGTATTGTCACCTGATGTTCGGTTCTCTCAATTGAATAGTTTGGATTCCAATCTTTTCGGTGGTTCAATGCAATCCCCGATAAGGCATAAATAACTGTCACAGCTGCAAAAAAATATCCGAGATCGCGGTGAGTGGCACGGTTGAGTTTATATAGTTTCATAAAATGTCTGATAAAATGTTTTACTGATGAAAAGTACTATTGTGATTTATAACAATCATGTCTGTTTTATTTATCAATCAATAAATAAAACAGACATGATTTGTATTACGACAAAGAATTTTATGCAATGCTCCTAAGCAAGGGAAATATTTCGTATTGCCTTGATTCTTTACAATTTGTGAAACGAAAAATGAAAACTATTGTTTAGTAACCTCAAATTCGGTGCAGGCTAAAACGTACTGTTTCGCCTTACCTTCGGTAACACAGACAGTTTTACCATCCTTCTCCTTATCAACAACAGGAACATCGGTAATCGGAGTTAAAACTCCTTTGGCTATAACCATTTCTCCCTGAAGACTTTCCTCAAAACGGTTAATGTTTTCGCCAGCATTTATCCTTATTAGTTTTTCCTCATCTGAGCCTGCCAGAAACATTTTCTTTCCGCTTACTTTGCAGGTATGTATTACCCGACCTTGTAAAGCGATAGTTTTGTCGAAGTATTTTTCGGGATTTTTCTGTACCGAATCAACACTTACAACGAGTGTTTTAGCACCTTTGGCTGATGGACATCCTGCGCATGAAGCCACACCTGTCATACCACATGGTACTACGGAAGCAGTTTCGAGGTTTACCATTTCTACTACTTTAACTTGTTCTTTCTTAGGCTGTGTGTTACACGCAGCAAAAACAAGGATAACTCCGAGTGACAATAGTCTATTCATTTTCAATAACTTTAAATGGTTTTTTTAATGACAATGTAAATAAGTTGAAGCATTTTAATAATTCGGCAAAGGTAGTAAATAAATCTTCACAAAACCTAACTATTGTCATACTCCTGTCATTAAGCAACATTAACCAAATTAATCGATTTGGAATGTAAATATTAACCTTTACTTTTATCAAACGTTTTTGAGAGAATAACATTACTTTTGAGTTCAGAAAATCGAATATTTAATAGCACTAATAATGAAAATCAATAGTTTTCACCTTCTTAATTTTAAAAGGTTCACGGAATTAACGGTTACAGGAATTCCCGACAAGGCTAAATTGGTTTTGTTGATCGGTTCCAACGGTTCAGGGAAATCGTGTGTCTTTGACTTGTTCGATTGGCTAAACAAGGGTACTTTCAAGGAAATCCCTTACAGTAAGGAAGATAGCCTATATTATTACAGAAAGGACAAAGGGCAGGAGTCATCAGTTGAAATCAGACTTTCGAATGGTGAATCCATTGTAAAACATGATTGGCAATTTAAAACCAACCCCGAACAGGCAAAGAAATTTATTGGCCGAAGCAGCATTCGGATTGTTTCGCGGATTTCGAATGATGCAAATCCCGGAAATGTTGCAACCGATCTCGACAGTCCCCAAACTTTTATTGAGAACGACCTGCGCTTTACAACCGATGTTTTCCTTTATATACAGGCAATTAACAAAGCATTACGCGAGCCGGTATTTAGTGGGAGACAGGTGGATGTTTTGAAAATATTCCAGGATTTTATTGAACCGTTCAACACTTCACTCAAAAATATTTTTGGGAACAATCCCAATACCACTATACGAATTGCAGAATTCGAAGATGCCACGCCACAAGCTCCCGCAAAGCTTATATTCATAAAGGGGAATTCAAAGATAAATTACGATTTTTTGAGCCACGGCGAAAAGCAAGTCGTTATTTTGCTCCTGAACTTTATTGTGAGGCAGGAATATTATAAGGATGCAGTTATTTTTATTGACGAAATGGACCTGCACCTGAACACAAAGCTTCAATACAATACGCTCAAAGAGATAACCGAAAGGTGGATACCCGAATCGTCTCAGCTTTGGACAGCGAGCCACGCGCTTGGCTTTTTTGATTATGCCAATGAATATGAAAAGGCCGCAGTACTCGATTTTGACGATTTTGACTTCGACAAGCCACAGTCAATCACACCTTCGGTTAAAAACGATTACCATATTTTTGAGATCGCAGTGAGCAAAGAGTTCATCGAAAAAATCTTCCGTGACAGGACAATTGTATTTGCCGAAGAAACAGATGCACCGATTTATAATGGTCTTGGCCTCGACAATATTGTGTTCTTCGATGGAAAGGATAAACTGGGAGCGTTTTATAAAGCAAAGGAACTGAACCTGAAAGCAATTGTTGACAGGGATTACATTACCGATGAAGAGATAGCTTTGCTAAAAAATACCTATCCTTTCTTATCGGTTTTACCATATTACAGTATCGAAAACCTCTTATTTCACCCCGATAATCTGAAAGAATATTATGGGAGTATTGATAAAATCTTTGATAGGGCGGCTTACATAGAAGCAGTTACGAAGGAGAAGCAAACCGAACTTGCCTATATAAGCGGTGGCATTGCCAAGGCCCGTGATGGGTATCCGTTCTTCAAAGAAAACGAAAATTCAAAGTTGCTCAAATCGTTCAGGGAGAATTACCGGGGTATTATTGATTTATTATCGAGTAGCGATTTTGAGACTTACTATAAGGTATTGCCAGCTAAGGAATATGGCCGAGCAATTTCTGAACGGCAAAATATAAACAAACGCGATTTGGCCGGAACCAACTGGTTTAAACAGGCAATCCTAAAAACAATGTCCTAATAGGTCAAAGAAATGCCTATAACCTGTTGGAACAATCAGACTTTCTGTTATAATTATTTGGAATATACAATATTATGATTTGTTTTTATCGAATGTTTTTGAGAGAATAATAAACTCATAAGTTGATTTTTATGAAAACGGAAAGTTTAATCAATTTTGAAAATTTAGTAAGTCAGAAAAAATCAGGATGGCTGGAAAAAGCAAAATGGAGCGAAGATAATAGCGCCTGGCTGGAAAAATCGGCTCTAATTGCCATTAAAATTCTGAGGGCAATTAAAGATCAGGGAAGTAGCCAAAAGAAAATGGCTGAAAAATTGGAGGTTTCAGCCCTATACATTAATAAAATAGTGAAAGGCAATGAAAATCTTTCGCTCGAAACTATTTCAAAACTTGAGATAGCTTTGGGTATTCAACTGATTGAGGTCCCAGGTTTCAAAGTTTCCAATAATTACTTAATCCCTGAAACGGTTCAACAAGGGAAAAGAACTCGCAAAAAACCCAATTGGTCAGACAAACCAACACTCACAACCGCAACAATCTGATATGATTTGCAATTTACATTTATAATCATTTCCTTTGATAATTATAAACATTAACTTTAAACAATTAATTATGAACGATTTAGTAACCCAAACCGGGGACATCTTAGGACGAGCAACCGAATTATTGAAAATTCCAGTTATTGGAAGTGCAGTAACCGGACTATTCACTTGGCTCGGCAATGCTTTTACCAAAAAGTCAGCTAAAGAGAAACTTGCATTGATTGAGCAAAATCAGCACAGCGAGGATACCATTATCGGCCTCAAAGCAAACCTTGAAACGGTTCTTGAAGATAATGATGTTCTCCAAAATGAGTTGGCTGAAAAACTTAAAGAGATCGAAAAGTTGATGAAGGAAAATGGCGTAAAG
Organism: uncultured Bacteroidia bacterium; assembly: GCA_903834845.1. Classification (GTDB taxonomy): domain Bacteria; phylum Bacteroidota; class Bacteroidia; order Bacteroidales; family Prolixibacteraceae; genus JAAFHB01. The sequence continues at coordinate 53,460 of CAILKW010000172.1, forward strand.
AATGTAACCAAAACAAATACCGTAATTGTCTCTGGAACAGGTCATATAACAGCAGTTGATATCAACGAAAGTACAATAACAATAAACAGGTAATCCAACACCATGCCGGAAAATTCAAGCTATATATTCGGAGACGGGAACATTGATCTGCAAAATATTGAAAACAGCAATATTACAGTTAATTTTGGCAACTATGATAAGCCGGAAGTAAAGACTAAAAAGCAGACTGTAAACAACTTGCTTACCGAGATAATTCAAAAACTGGCAGAATTTGAACGAATACAGGTGGCAAAAGAAACCAAACCCGAAAATGTTGATGCTGATTTATTTGATGAAGTTCAGTGGGACGATTTGCTCGATTCGATACAGTATAACAAATGTGTAGTTTTTATCGGTCCCGAAATATCGGTTGATGAAAATGGAAGTTCGCTGCACGAAAACTTTAATCGGTCATCCGGCAAACAAGGTTTGGAATATAACGAAAAAGACTGCTTTTTTATGCCGGGGCTTGATAAAAGCGACACAGAAAAGGACATACTTATGAAAGTGATGAAGTATTACTCCAACCAATTCACAGCTCATAATACGCTCGGAAACCAAATTATCGAAAACATTGCCAAAATTCCATTTCCTTTGATCGTTTCGGTTGCACCTGATGAAACAATCCATAAAGTTTTCCACGTACACAACAAGCCCCATAACTTTTATGCCTACAACGGCAAAACATTGGATATTCAAATACCGACAGTAGAAAACCCCGTATTGTACAACCTATTAGGCAGTCCATTAGGTAGTCCTGTTGATAAACCTGCCTCAGAAAAAGCCAATGAAAAAGGCTTCTATATATTTATGCATGAGCATTATTACGATTACATGCAAAAAAGTACTAATGTAAGGTTGCCTTTAAATATCTGCGATATGATCAAGAATGCCCATCGGTTTTTATTTATTGGCATTGATTTTAATAAGTGGTACAACCGCTTGCTGATGTTTTGTCTGGATGTCAAAGCAAAAGGATTTTCATGTTATCCCACTGATTTGGATAGTGTTCATAGTAACTTTATAAAGCAGCAATTCAAAATTACACATGCCCAGGGAAACTATTTGAAATTCGTTGAAATATTGCTTTCAAAGTGCAATGAAAGAGGATTGTATAAGCCCCTTTATAGGTATTTTGTTGAACAAACCCTGCAAAAAGTTAATGATCAGCGTATTCTTGCAATGAAAACTGATAATGAAGGCGAATTGCAGGAAATTATCGGACATATTGAAATGTTATTAAGCGAAACCATTTACAAACTGAACAATGTCAATTAGGAGATACCCTGGTGTTGTTTCGTTTACCGCCGAACAACAATCCATTTTTTTCGGGCGCGATTACGATATCAATCAACTGCAGAAATACATACGCAACCGCAAAAGCGTCTTGCTGTATTCCAAATCAGGGGTTGGCAAATCATCGTTGCTAAAAGCAGGTGTATTGCCCAAGATGCAAACAGACTTTTTAACTATCAACATACGCTTTTATCTTTGGGACAAAAACACACCGATACACCCGGTTGAAAGAGTCCGCTTGGCAATACATCCGTTCATTAAAGGTGTAAACACTGAAGAACTGGATAAATTGGTAAACGAGAGTCATAAAGAAAAACCGTTGTGGTATTATTTTAAACAACTTCAATCCGTAGAAACGAGGAAAATCTTGTTGATATTCGACCAATTTGAAGAATTTTTTTCATATCCCCCGGAACAACGATTGAAATTTAAACAGGAACTTTACGAGCTTACAAAGGTTGACATACCGCAAACCACTTTAAATTATATGGTTGAAAAACTGCAAATTGAAAGTTTAAAGGATTTTGATTTTTTGCGCAACAACCTTGATATCCATACCCTGTTTGCTATCCGCTACGATTATTTGAGCTTCATTAATGAACTTGCCGATTTCTTTCCCGACATCCAGGAAAACTATTATGAGTTAAAGCCATTAAACTCTGACCAGGCACGCGATGCCATACTGAAACCTGCAGCACGCCAACAAGATGGTTTCCTTAGTCCTGTTTTTGAAATTGATGCAAGAGCTATAAACCATATTATAGATGTACTCACTGAACACGGTAAAATAGCGATTGAAACCACAATATTGCAATTGATTTGCATAAAGCTCGAAGACATTGCAATAGAAAAGCAAAACAATAGTTCAATTTGTATCCGACTCGAAGAAATACCACCTTTCACCGGGATTTTTCTTCGGTTTTATGAAAACTCAATTGAACTTCTACCTTCTGATAGACAAGCTATTGCCAAAATATTTATCGAAGATGTTTTAATAAGAAACGGTAGCCGTGTTTCATTTGACCGTAGGGTTTGTATTGACTATTTAAAGAATGAAGAATTAAACAAGCTTATCAACTGCCATTTGTTGCGAAGCGAACCAAACAGCACTGGTCGTGACAGCATAGAGTTGTGCCACGATACAATTATTGAACCTATCATGCAGTCGCGAAATGCACGGATAGAAAAGCAAAAAATCGAAGTTGTGAAACAACAGGCAAACCAAAAATTGCGCAACCGTATTAAAATTACTTTCTATTTTCTTTTAGTCTGCTTTTTTTGTGTGGTTGCTGTCTTTTCACTATTCATTTATAAGAAAAATGGAGAACTAAATACCGCGAACAAAGAACTAAATGAAAGAAATTTAGAAATACGCGAAGCCTACCAAAAACTTAGCCAATTAATGAAGTTTGATACAACAAACACCAATCAAATTCCACTTAATGTGCTTATTCAGAAAACAATAGATTTAACAGAGGAATTAACAGCCTGGCAAACAGCTACAACAACAAACACCTGCGATGGCTATAATCAATACATCGAAAAATATCCGGCAAATTCGGTAAAAGCTGAAGCAAAAAAGAATGAACTCAATTGCAAAGACAGTTATAAGTCTATCCAAATGGTTTTCGTAAAAGGCGGTGAATTTATAATGGGTAACGACAGCAGTGAATATGAAGATGAAAAACCTCCACACAATGTAACTGTTTCCGATTTTTATATCGGTAAGTACGAAGTAACCCAAAAGCAATGGACTGATATAATGGGAAGTAACCCTTCCTACTTTAAAGGTTGTGACGAATGCCCGGTGGAACAAGTGAGCTGGGACGATGTGCAGGAATTTATAGCTAAACTAAATGCAAAATCAGGCAAAACCTACCGGTTGCCGACTGAGGCAGAATGGGAATATGCTGCGGGAGGTGGTGCAACAAACCGTACAAAATGGGCTGGCACAAACGATGAAAACGAATTAGGTGATTACGCATGGTATGATAAAAACAGCAATAAAGCCCAGCCGGTAGGCACAAAAAAGCCAAACAGCTTGGTTATCTACGATATGAGTTGCAACGTTTGGGAATGGTGTAACGATTATTATGGTTCAGATTATTATGCTAACTCGCCACAAAACAATCCTAAGGGACCTAATTCCGGCTCGTCCCGCGTTTTGCGTGGTGGCAGTTGGTGCAACTACGCATCGTACTGCCGCGTTTCTATTCGCAGCAGCAACGGCCCCGACTACCGCTTCAACCGCCACGGTTTTCGGTTGGTTCGAGTTTCATAGTTCATAGTGGATTTCCATTCCTGTTTTGAGCTAAAAAAAGAAAAGAAAAATTTATATGAGTGAAGTGAGTAGTGAGACGTGCGCTAGCCGTCTCACAGCGAACGTAACGAATATAAATTTACTTTTTTATTGCCTATCAAGTATAATACCGGCTTGCCGGTCGAATTTTTTTGAGTTTTTAACTATGTGGGGTTTTTCCTATTGCGTTTTTTCCAGTGCGTTGCCATTGGGTAGGTTGGCATCGCTTCCCAGTGCGTTGCCATTGGGTTAGGTTGGCATCGTTTCCCAAGGCGTTGCCATTGGGTTAGGGTATGGTAGGCTTTCAGCCTGTTGATCCTGCCGGGATTAAAACCTTGCTCCAAAAAATGACTGAGGTTAAATTTTAAAAAAAAACTAACTCCCGAAGCTGTCTTTGCGAATCAAACGTCAGTATATTAAATGGTTAGCAGATTATAGATGTTTGATGCGGCAATCCCATTATTTGAAGCACCATCCTGTACAATGTTTTTGGCACTGTGCTTCTTAGTTTGGGATTGCCGCAGTGTGCAGTTTATTTTGTTGAATAATAATGTATTAGGTGGCACACTTCGCCATGACAAGTCATGAGTTAGTCACTTTTCCCAAGGCGTTGCCATTGTTTGGGTTGGTGAGTTTCCCAAGGCGTTGCCATTGGGTTAGGGTATGTTAGGTTTAGCCTGTTGACCCTTCCTGGATTAAAACCTTGCTCCAAAGAAATCACTGGGGTTAAATTTAAAAAAAAACTAACTCCCGAAGCTGTCTTTGCGAATCAAACGTCAGTATATTAATTGGTTAGCAGGTTATAGATGTTTGATGCGGTAATCCCATTATTTGAAGCACCATCCTGTACAATGTTTTTGGTACTGTGCTTCTTAGAATGGGATTGCTTTGGAGTGCAGGTGGCCATCTTTCAAATTTTGTCTTGTTCAGCACTCCGCGCAATGACAGGTCCTAATGGGAAAGTGCTGTTATGTTTATTTTTCTCCCGGCCGAAGCTGTCTTTGCGAATCAAACATCAGTATATTAAATGGTTAGCAGGCTATAGATGTTTGATGCGGCAATCCCATTATTTGAAGCACCTTCCTGAACAACGTTTTTTGCACTGCGCTAATAAGTTTGGGATTGCTTTGTAGTGCAGCTTAGTCTGATTTCAAAGGTGGATCCGTTTCGCACTCCGCGCAATGACAAGTTCTGAGGTTGTTTGAAGTTGTAATTTTGATAGCAAATTGCTTTCGCGAACAACTTTTGCATTGCTTTTTGCGGAGAGAGAGGGATTCGAACCCTCGGTACCGTTACCGGTACAACGGTTTTCGAGACCGTCCCATTAAACCGCTCTGGCATCTCTCCTGCAAATCGTTTCTCAAGTCAATCACAAAAATAAAAAAACTATTTCAAAAAAAACTTATCTTATAATATTTTGCATAATTTTACCGGATTCGATTACTTACGAATTTTTAAAGGATGACAGATTTGGATTATATTGTTGATGTAAGGCATGTTACGAAATCATTTAAGGATGTACAGGCTGTCAGAGGGGTGAACCTAACTATTAAACCCGGCGAATTTTTGGCATTGCTCGGTCCTAACGGAGCAGGGAAAACTACTTTAGTCGAGATGATTGAAGGGATTCAGCATCCAGACGAAGGAGAGATTTACATCGCGGGCAAACAATGGAAAAACCATCAGCACGAACTACATCTTATGATAGGTCTTTCACTTCAGGAAACCCGGTTTATGGACAAGCTTACAGCGTATGAAACTATGCGGCTGTTTGCAAGTTTTTATAATCTTGATACACGCCGTGTTGATGAAGTTTTTAAACTTATTGATCTTGAAGATAAGAAAAAGGCATACATCAATAATTTGTCAGGTGGTCAGCGACAGCGGCTTGCGTTGGGTGTTGCACTGCTCAACAAACCAAAGATCCTGCTGCTTGATGAACCTACCACAGGTCTTGATCCGAATGCACGGCGTGAGATTTGGAACATCCTCCTTGGTCTGAAAAAAGAACAAAACACATCGTTGATATTGACTTCTCACTATATGGAAGAGGCAGAATATCTTTGCGATAGGATTGTAATAATGGATCAGGGTACAATATTGGCTGAAGGGACACTTCAGGAAATACTGAAATTAGGGGGAGGTCACCACTCATTAGACGAATTGTTTATCTCACTCACAGGAAGACATTTATATGAATAGAATAACCAATCATCAGCTTTACAGGTTGATAACTGCACATTTTGCCGAAATTATTCGTGAACCCGCTGTAATATTCTGGGGCGTAGTTTTCCCGATTCTTATGGCTTGGGGACTTGGAATTGCATTTACTCAAAAAGGGACAATAAGTGTAAAACTTGCTGTTGTAAAAGTGATTACCGAAAAAGATACAGTACAGGAGACGAAATTTTTGAGCTTCTTAAAGAAAAATGGAATTAAAAGGGATAGCACCTATACCATTAATCTTAAAAATGAAAAACTCGGAGATGAGAGTCTTACTTTTTTTGAGACTACGTGGCCGAATGCTTTTACAATGTTAAAAAAAGGCAAAGTAACTGTTATTATTGAAGATAAGGCTACAGACATCAAATATCATTTCGACCCTGCAAATGCTGAGGCAAAAGCTGCCTACCAACTTGCAGCCAATCTTACTACTCACGGAGTTTCGTTTTATGCAGCCGACCAACCAAGCATCGAACCATTGACAATGAAAGGTACGAGGTATGTTGATTTTTTGATTCCCGGATTACTCGCTATGGGGATTATGATGGCTTGCAGTTGGGGAATCAGTTATACCATTATTGACCGCCGCTCTAAAAAGCTGTTAAGGAGAATGGTAGCAACTCCGATGAAAAAATCGAACTTTTTGCTGGCATTGATAACGGCACGGTTTACGATGAACCTGGCAGAGGCACTTTTGCTTTTCGCATTTGCCTGGCTTTATTTTGGGACAAAGGTTCAGGGAAGCTGGCCCGCTTTGATTATGATGTTTATAGCCGGAAATATCGCTTTTTCAGGAATTGCCATACTCATTTCCTCTCATACAGCTAATCCTGAAATAGGAAATGGCATCATAAATGCCCTCGTCACACCTATGATGGTTGTGTCGGGCGTTTTCTTCAGTTACCATAATTTCCCCGAATGGATAATTCCCGTTATCAGAAATCTGCCACTTACAATGATTGCCGATAGTTTCAGAAGTATTTTTAACGAAGGAGCAGGTTTTGCAGATGTGTGGCTCGAAGCACTTATTCTCACCTCCACAGGAGTAGTATCTTTTGTTATCGGTTTAAAGATATTTAAGTGGTATTAAGAGTAATAATTGATCAAATACTTCTCAACTTTCTCGGATACCATTACGCTTATTGATTCTCCTCTAATTAGTTTTTCCCTAATTTCAGTAGCCGACAAATCAATTAGCGGAGCGTTGATAATTGTTGTATTTGGAAATTTGGGGACATTTTCGATATTGAATCCCGGTCTGGGATAAACAATTAGTCCAAATTCGTTTATTATTCTTTGATATTCAAACCATTTATGGAATATTGCAAGATTGTCACCGCCGATCAGTAATTTAAACTGATATTCAGGATAATTTGTTTTGAGCTTTTCAAGAGTGTTTATTGTGTAGTTAGGGCGAGGAAGGTGAAATTCGAAATCGCTCGCTCTCATACCCGGCTCATTTTCGATGGTTAGTTTAACCATTTCTAAACGATCTTTTTCGGGAAACAAATCAAGGTTCTTTTTTAGAGGATTCTGTGGCGAGACAAGAAACCATAACTCATCAGCCGCGTTTTGAACAAGAACTTCACGCGCAACAGCCTTATGCCCGTTATGGATTGGATTGAATGACCCCGAAAAGATGGCGATTCTCATTGTTCCTTAATATAGATGGTATTTAGCGACCAATACTTATTAGATTCCCCCGGCTGGTAACAGATAACAATTTACAACAGATTAAAATTCACGATAATCTATAACGCATTAAGCAATTGTTCTTTAATCCGTTCAAGAGCATCTTTCATCCCAATTACCAATTTTTGCATTTCTGTATGGTTTGCCTTGGATCCAAGCGTATTTATTTCGCGGCCAATCTCTTGAGCAATAAACCCAAGTTTTTTACCAACAGGTTCATTAAGCTCGATTGTTTCGAGAAAAAATGAACAATGATTACTTAATCGCACCTTTTCTTCGTTAATATCAAGCTTTTCGAGATAAAAAATCATCTCCTGTTCAAGCCTGTTATGATCAACTCCCTCAGGTGAAGAAAGATCTTTTAACCCATCCAAAATCCGATCCTTAACTCTTGTTGTCCGTTCAAGTTCATAAGGGGTGATTTGTTCGAGAAGGTTGGTTATAGTATTCAAATTCAATATTATATCGTTGTACAACGACATTCCCTCCTGAACTCTGAAAATGTCAAGTGCATTAAGTGCTTCGCGTATGGCTCGTAAAATCAATTTCCATTCATTTTCGTCAAGCTCATCACGTGTAGTTTTCACTACTTCGGGCAATTGCATTATTATCTGCAAAGTCACTTCGCTTACCGGAAGACCCAATTCGTTGCTTATTTGTGAAAGCTGATTAAAATAACCTTTTACCATTGCACTGTTGATGGCACTGTTGCTTTCAACGCCAAGCGATTCACTAAAGAGGCTTAGATCAACTTTTCCGCGAATAAGTTTTTCAGAAAGTTCACGCCTGATATCAATTTCCTTTTCGCGATAAACACCGGGAATTCTGGTATTGACATCCAATACTTTGCTGTTAAGTGATTTAACTTCGATAGTGATTTTTTTCTGGGCCAGCTCACATTCGGCTTTCCCGTAACCCGTCATAGATTTTATCATCTGATTATTTTTGATGACAAATTTAACCTTTTGAGTTAAACGAAAAAATTTTAAAATCTTAAAATCAATTTAATAGCCTAATTCTTTTCCTTTCCTAATAGCGGGTATTCCGTTTTGCATCCAGGTGGGCTGAGGCTCTCCCTTCAAAAAATGGTCGAAAAACTCTTTCATTCGTATCGTTAGATCAATTCGGTTAGCCCAGCTTTCAGCTTTCAGGTTATGCTCTTCGTTATTGTAAGTAAGCATCCAAACGGGTTTGTTCAGACGCCTCATGGCTGTAAAAAGCTCAATTCCCTGATACCAGGGTACTGCTCCATCGTTGTCGTTATGCATAATTAGCAAGGGAGTTTCAATTTTGGGAACGTAAAAAATGGGGGAGTTCTCGATATACTGCAAAGGTTTATCCCATAAAGTACCACCTATACGGCTTTGATCATTTTCGTATTGAAACATGCGCGATACTCCTGATGCCCAACGTATTCCGCCGTAGGCACTTGTCATATTACTAACAGGTGCTCCTGCCATTGCCGCCTTAAACAAATTGGTTTGTGTAATGAGCCATGCAGTTTGGTACCCACCCCAGCTTTGACCCTGAATACCAATATTTTTTCGGTCTATATAGGAATACAGGTTGCTTACGTATTGTGTCCCGCTTACCACTGCATCAAAGGCAGCTTTCGCCGGTGACCCTGCCTCATAAGTAATGTCGGGAATAAAAACAATATAATCGTTACTTGTATAAAAGGTTCTATTCACTGTTGAACGTGTTGGCGAGGGCAATGTATAAGCGTTCAGGTTATCGGCATTACGTTCGTAAATATAAACTATCATCGGGTACTTACGGGCAGTATCCAATGTTTCGGGGAAATACAGTAAACCTTCAAGTTCTTTTCCGGAGAAGGAAGTCCATTGAACAATTTTGACTTTTGGCCACACAAAGAGATTTTGTTCTGGATTGGCCTCCGAAAGACGTTTTAAATTTTCGAAAGTTAGGTCTCCAACCCATACATCAGGTGATTCGCTGACATTCTCACGTGTATAAATCAGCACCTGCGCATTTTTAGCTTTTATAAGATTATCACATTTTTTATTTTCGAATAGCAGTAAATGAGGATCAAGGTCTTTACACAAATTTGTACTGAAATAGCCTTCTGATTTGTTAATTTCGTCAAACGCCTTAAGTATTACAGGTTTATTGGTATCAATAAATTCTTCCTCCGGATCGAGTTTCACATATCGCAGCCTCTGGTGATGTAGCCTTCCGTAGTTAGCTGTTGCGTTGAAAGGGATTTTCGCGCCTTCCATATCAATCTTCCAGATATCAAAGCGATCGTAAAGGAAGAGATATTTATCATCTTTGGACCAACCTGCAATTCCATAAGGATTAGGATCACCCGGCATATCCCAACGTTCATCGGATAAAGAAACAGGAATTTTATTGCTTAGGTTGACTATTTCACTCGAACCTAAATTAGTTGAACGCGAATAATAGCAACGATCTAAAGCGTCGTACCAAACGACATAATTCCCGCAGGGAGACAAAGTTACAATAGATTTATCTTTAACCATCAATCGTTTAGAACCAGTTACAGATTCAATCAGATAATAGTCAGCGTTTGCGTCACCTGTCCATGAAGATTGCAACTTATAAGGTGATGGATCCATACCTAGGGCTAAGGTACCGTTTCCTTTTTGAATTGTCCTGACATCATTCACAACAGTATCACCCAACTGAATCAACTTAGATGTTTCGACAAAATATGCTGCCTTAAAAGTTCGTTTTTTTTCTTTTTCAAGGTTTATTCTCTGCTCTGGCTGTAATTCTTTGTCTTTCCATGTCCAGATGTCAAGAACTGGTTTATCATCATCCTGAAGTGTGTCTTTGATTTCCGCTATTGGCTTGCGGTTTGTCCCAAAGAACAGGAGCAGACCATTCTTGGAAAACGACAAGTCACCAAATTCTGAAGGAGCCCAGCCAGCAGGAAGTCCTTTATTTTCAGGCCAGGCAATAAGCTTTGAGGTTCCTGTGGAAAGAGATCCGTAATATAAACTATATACCTTTTGCTTAATTGTATCAGTAGAAAACAAAAAGCCCATTTTGTCTCCCTGTTCATTTGAAACGATTTTTTTTGCAGTTCCTGTTTGGCTAAAAATTACTGAGACTTTCCGGTTACGGGTATCGAAAACCAATACTTCGGAAATAGTGAGTGAATCTTTGATCTGCCGGATAAATGTAATACTCTGACCCAGTGGAGCATAAAAAAACTCGGTTACATTCTGAAAAGAAAGAGTATCACCTGTTGCCGCATGAAACAATATCAATTGGGTTTTCTGTTCACCGGATTCGTCAGTTTTATCTTTTGTTTTGGAAACACCAACTTTGTTTTTGTTGTCATTTTTCGCAGGTTTCTTCATGTCGGTAAGGAATGCCACCCATTTTGCATTTTCTTTAGGAATAGAAAATTGTTTCAGGTTAGGAAAAGTATAAACCTTATTTCGGTTATAACCCATAATACCCAAACTGTCCTTTGGCATTTGTTCTGTTTTCAGCTTTTTCTTTTTGGCAATTCGAATGGAATCCTCAGGTTGTCTAATTTTATAAACGATAAAGTCAGATTCAGGAGAAAATTTTGCGTCATAACCTCTGGCAAGTGTGTCTGATCTTTTCAAATCAATAGATCTTACAACCAGAACACCATCACCTTTTTGAGGATTAATTTCGAAAGAAGCCAACTTGCCATCATTTGAAATTGCCATACTGTTTACTGCCTTCCACGTTGCAAAATCTTTAAATGAAAGTGGTCTTTTTTCCACTTTTTGCGCATTTAAAATCAACGTGGAGAAAAATGTAAAAGCCGAAAGCAGTAAAACAGAGTAGTTCATAACATGTATTTTATTTTTTTTAAGGTAATAATAAAGGTTCTTTTAAAAGTTTAACGAAATCCTCGGCTGACATCCGGAATATGATTAACTCTAACACTATCAACAAAATAAGTAAATTCTCCTTTCCAGGGAAGTGTTCCATTTTTTTCGCGGTAATGAACAACTATGCTTTCTCCCTGAATTTTTTCAAGCCGAAGAGCCACCTCTTTGTCTGTTACTGAGAAGAAAAATTTCTCTGACGCAATTGCCACATTAGCATTGCTTGTTACGCTGCTAAGAATCATCTCCCCTTCATACGTTTTGAAAATGTTTCCTTTGCGCGAAAATTTTTGAAGCAAGCCTGCACGGTATCCCTCACTGTAAGTGAAGAAATATTTCCAGTAAATAGCCGAGCCAAGAACCAAAATAATGATAAAAGCGAAAACTAAAATGATTTTTTTCATGTAGATATAATGTTGATTATCAATGTATAAACTTAAAGAAATCTTGTGAATTCTCAATTTTTTCAGGCACAAAAACTTTTGACCAATTTATAAATAATTTTTAAATAACAACTCTTACTTTATTCTTTAGTATTTTTTTGTCAAATCTGATTAAAAATACCAATTTTGCTCCTCAAACAAATAAAAAATTCAATGGCAGAAGATAGACAAATTATATTTTCGATGTACAAGGTGAGCAAAACATATCCGCCTCAAAAACAGGTAATTAAGGATATATCACTTTCTTTTTATCTCGGAGCAAAGATTGGAATTATCGGTCTCAACGGTTCCGGGAAGTCCACACTTATGCGAATAATCGCAGGCCTTGAAAAAGACTACAACGGAGAACTGGCATTTTCACCGGGTTACACTGTTGGCCATTTGTCGCAGGAACCATTGCTCGATGAAACAAAGACGGTTATGGGAATTGTCCAGGAAGGAGCTCAGGAAATTGTTGATGTTCTTAATGAATACGAAGAGATTAACCAACGATTTGGTTTGCCCGAAGTTTATGAAAATCCAGATGTAATGGATAAACTCATGGACAGACAGGCCGTACTTCAGGAAAAAATTGATTCAACTGATGCGTGGAACCTCAATAATAAACTTGAACGAGCCATGGATGCACTTCGTTGCCCCGATGGAGATACACCGATAAATATATTATCAGGTGGAGAACGGAGGCGTGTTGCAATGTGCCGGCTATTACTGAAACAACCTGATATTCTATTATTGGATGAGCCAACCAATCACCTTGATGCAGAATCTGTTGAGTGGTTGGAGCTACATTTGCAACAATACAAAGGAACAGTTATTTGTATTACCCACGACCGTTATTTCCTTGATAATGTTGCCGGATGGATTCTTGAACTCGATCGTGGCGAAGGTATTCCCTGGAAAGGTAACTACTCAAGCTGGCTCGAACAGAAGTCGAAACGGTTAGAAATGGAAGAAAAAGGTGTTTCAAAACGTAGGAAAACTCTTGAACGGGAGCTTGAATGGGTAAGGATGAGTCACAAAGCACGTCAGGCCAAATCAAAAGCCAGAGTAGGAGCTTATGAAAAACTATTGAATGAGGATGTTAAACAGAAAGAGGACAAACTTGAGCTGTTCATTCCAAACGGACCCCGACTCGGATATAAAGTGATAGAAGCACACGGTGTTTCGAAAGCTTTCGGAGAGAGGCTGTTGTTTGAAAATCTCGAATTTGTATTGCCTCCGAATGGTATTGTTGGTGTTATTGGTCCGAACGGAGCCGGAAAAACAACTCTATTTAAAATGATTCTTGGACTTGAAAAAATTGATTCAGGTAGTTTTTCTGTTGGCGAAACAGTAAAAATTGGCTATGCTGATCAGGGACACGAATCAATTGTTAATGACAAAACTGTATATCAGGTTCTTTCCGGTGGAACTGATGAGGTAATGGTTGGAGGAAGGATGCTGAATGCACGTGCTTACGTATCGCGTTTCAATTTTAGCGGAGCAGATCAGGAGAAAAAATGCGGTGTTCTTTCAGGTGGAGAACGAAACAGGCTTCATTTGGCATTAACCTTAAAATCAGAAGCAAACGTTTTATTGCTTGATGAGCCGACTAACGATATTGATGTAAATACCCTTCGTGCACTTGAGGAGGGTCTCGACAGTTTTGCAGGTTGTGCTGTTGTAATTTCGCACGACCGTTGGTTTTTAGATCGTGTAGCTACGCATATTCTCGCCTTTGAAGGAAATTCTCAGGTTTATTTCTTTGAAGGAAGTTATTCGGAATACGAAGAAAATAAGAAGAAACGGCTTGGTGACACTGCGCCTCACCGGATAAGGTATAAAAAGTTAGGGGAGTAATTTGGACAACTATATTTGCCTGAGATAAATAAAAAAATCCGAAGAATTATTTTCGGATTTTTTTTATCTCAGCCATCACCAATTTTTGATTGATTCTATTTCCATATACTATTAATAATCAGATGTATTTGTTACTCCGACAAAAACTCCACAGTCTTTTTTAATCGGTTGCTTTCGAGACATGCTTCAAGAATACGAATGGTTGTCAATGCCTCTTCAGGCTTGACAAGCAGTTCTTTGCCTTCGCGGATTACCGCATAGAGATTGACAAAGAAATCGGCATAATTACTGGGAATAGTCTCAATTTTCCCTTTGAAATGTAATCCATTAATAGTAGTGTTGAGTAAACCCCAATCACTCTGCGGCTCTTCACCCCATCCTGGTTCGTTGGGCAGATGATGAATCTTCAGCATCTCCTCCTGTGGATCGCTGCCCATTTTCGTAAATGAACCTTCAGTACCGTGGAGAATATATTGAGGACCTAATTCGCGCACAAGATAAGAGGTACGCAAAGTTGCATTAAATTGGTTGTAGTGCAATCTGATATCGAAATTGTCGGTTGTTCTTCCTCCTGTGCGGAGAATATTCAAATTAGCGGTTACAGCTTTTGGAACTCCAAAAAGCGCAAGTGCTTGATCAACTATATGTGAACCAAGATTAAATAAAACGCCTGTACGTTCGTCACCGTCTTCTTTCCACGAACCCTCCTGAATGTAATTACGATAACGGTCGTAGTGAGATTCATATTCAACCAAACGCCCAAGAAGTTTCTCTGCAATAATTTTTTTAATAGTCATAAAACCATTGTCGAAACGCCGATTTTGATAAACAGTCATTATCACCCCCTTCTGTTTTGCCAATGCAATAAGCTCTCTGGCATCGCTACTGGTTTTTGTAAAAGGTTTCTCAACAACAATGTGTTTACCTGCTTCGATGGCCTGTTTTGCCATATCGAAATGAAGAAAGTCGGGAGTATTTACAATTACAAGTTCCACTTCAGGATCGTTAAGAATTTCCTCGTAAGAACGGACAATTTTAGCCTCAGGATACCTAAGTGCAGAAACGTTTTTTGTCCGTTCAAGAATTTTGTGAATCTTAAACTTTTCCGGTAATACTTTTAAGGAAGGGCCGTGATAGACAACACCCGACATCCCGAACGAGGCAATGGCGGTAACAACAGGTTTGCTCATAAATGCTTTATTTTTAAATATTCAAAGATAAATGTTTGTTTTTATTTTCAGAAATTGGAACATATTACTAAAGCCATTTTTTGCGTCTGAATAAAATCAGCATTATTGATATAACGAGGATCATAACTCCCCAGAAAATAAAATATCCGCCTTTCCATTCCAATTCAGGCAGATATTTGAAATTCATTCCATAAACTCCGGCAAAAAAAGTGAGAGGAATGAATATTGTTGAAAATATTGTTAGTACTTTCATTATTTCATTCATTTTATAGCTTACGGTTGAAAGATAGAGATCCATCATACCGGAGGAAAGATCTCGTAAACTTTCGAGAGTCTCAATTATCTGAATAGTATGATCATAGAGGTTTCGAAAATATATTTTTGCCCCTTCATTGATTAGTTCATGGTCTGATTTCTGGAGTTGGTTAAGGACTTCGCGTGTTGGCCAGATAGTTTTCTTTACATATCCAAGCCTTCGTTTTAGTTTGTAAATCGCTTCGAGACTTGCTTGCCCTGGCGAGCCAATTAATTCTTCTTCTGTCTCTTCAATGGTTTCACCAATATCCTCAATAAGAGTAAAGTATTGATCTATGATTATATCGGTAATGGTAAAAACAAGATAATCACTTTTCATCCTTCTCACTCGTCCTTTACCTGTAATAATCCGTGTGCGCAAAGTCTCGAAAATTTTGGGTGAGGTTTCGTGAAAAGAAATCACATAGTTTAACCCCAGAATCATACTTACCTGCTCCATATTAACTTCACGAGTGTCGGTATTGAGTTGCAAAACCTTAAATACTAAAAATAAATAATCTTCCCGCTCTTCGATCCGAGGTCGCTGTGTTGTATTGGCTATATCCTCCAGATCGAGAGAGATGATATTAAACAGGCTACCTATGTCGTTCAAAATATTCGGGTTATGAACTCCTGTTACCTGAATCCATTTTATACCGGGGTTTTCCATAAAACCTGCAAGCTCGCCTACGGAATTGATAACTTTCTCATTAATAATAGTTGATTCGTTATATTCCAATAAATCAATTTTCACTTCCTCCACCCGAACTTCGCCAATGTACTCAACGGTACCAGGGATACTACCTCTTTTAGCCGTTTTGGAAACAAATTTACGGAGGTCAACTTTTTTCAGCTTTCGTTTACGTTTCATAATAATGAATTAAAAATATTTTGTCGCAAAGCATGTTTTATTTCTGAAACTGAAATCCCATCAGGGTCACTTTTGTCAATAAAATATTTTTTCAAAATTACAAAATATGATGTAATCTCTTTTCATTTTTTGTTTGATGTTTTGGTTCTCTTTTCAAGAAAGAATAATATTTGAAGTACAAATGATATTGAATACAAAAAGAAAAGTTTTTTATTAAGTTTGAATCGCTATTTATAATCAACGGTATTGATACAAACATATTCTTTAAATGGCAATAAATTAATTACATAGATGATTAAAAACAAACAAATTTTTCGGAAGATGAAGTATTTTATATTACTTGCTGTGATGCTTTTGGGTTTTACAACAGCAGTGTCTGCTGGATCTATTTCAGATGGAGAAGGTGAAGTTTTAAAAATTGATAAAACTCAGTTCAAGTCTCTAATTATGGACTATGAGAAAAGCCCAAAAATCTGGAACTATACAGGTGTTTTGCCTTGTATTGTTGATTTTTATGCCGATTGGTGTGGCCCATGCCGACTTGCATCACCTGCCTTGGAAGAACTTGCCAGAAAGTACAAAGGGAAAATTGTTGTTTACAAAGTAAATACGGATCAGGAACGCGAATTATCGACAGTTTTCGGAATTAGTGGAATACCTGCTTTTTTATGGGTTCCTCAAACTGGTAATCCAACTATGACAAGCGGAGTCGCCAGATCTCCTGAAGCCATTGTTGAGCAATTTGAAAAAATGATCACAACAATTTTGCTAAAGAAGTAAATTAAAAGGGTTCGTATTGCTACGAACCCTTTCCCATTTTTTGAGAAATATAAAATTTTAAAAATTATCAGCTTTACGATAAGCCTCGATTAAAGCAAGCTCACCCTCTTTGCCCGAAATACTCCTGCCGTGTTCCATACACAAGACACCATTGTAACCCTTTTCTGCTATGTGCTTAAACGCATTAAGGTAGTTAATCTCACCTGTTCCCGGCTCTTTACGTCCCGGATTGTCACCAATATGAAAAGCTGCAATTTCTGACCAAGCTGCATCAATGTTAGGAATAATGTTCCCTTCAGTGATTTGCTGGTGGTACATATCATCAATAATTTTGCAGGAAGAGCTATTGACTGCACGACAGATAGCATAAGCTTGAGGAACGCCTGTAAGGAAAAGCCCGGGATGATCGCGTTTGTTAAGAGGCTCAAGGACAATTGTCATTCCTCCTTTTTCAGCAATTTCGCTTAGCTCCCGCATAATATCAATTACATTGGCTGTTTGATAGTCCCATGCCATCCTTTCGTTGTATCGTCCCGGAACCATTAGTGCGCATTTTATGCCGGTTCTTTTGACTATTTCAACTCCATCGTTTACTTTTTTTACAAGCATTTCTCTAATAGCGGGATCTTTAATCACCATTGATTCCACTTTGAAGTCGGCATACAAAACAAACGGCCCCATATCCATATTTTGGCGTTTCAGTTCAGCTACAATTTTATCCTGCTCCTCAATACTGCGTCCAGGCAATCCGTTGTCGAACATTGCTCTGAATCCTTGGTCTGCACAAAACTTTATCACTTCAATAGGATCTTTACCTGCGAGTTCAGGAAAACTTCCAAACCCCGGAGCGTATTTAAGTTTAAATTTTGCCGAATTTGATGGTTTAACCTCTGCAAGATTACTACTGAAGGCAATGTTAGAAAATCCGACAAATGCCGTAGCTAAAGCTGAATTTTGAATGAAGTTTCTTCTTTTCATGATGTATTTCAGGGAATTGATGAATGATATTTATAATAATATTAATACAATACAAAACAATATCCGGAACTCAGGTTACGGACGGATGCGTGAAACAAAAAAACAAGTAAATTGCAGTAGTTTTCTACTCTTTCGGAACCACAATCCACATGATAAGATAGATCAATATACCGGGAAATACCACGGTAAAAAACGTAGCCAAAGCAAAAACCAATCTAACAATAGTTGGGTCAATATCCATGTAATTGGCAATCCCGCCACATATTCCAGCCAACATTCTGTCACTGCGCGAACGAGTGAGTCTTTTCGGAGAATTAAGTTGCATAACTAATTTATTTAGGGTTATCGTTTCCTTCGTCCTCGTCTTGTTCGTTTTCGAGCTTGTATAGCTCTTCCTCATATTCAAGTTCGAGATCCAAAAATTCTTCCGCTTGTTCAAGCAATTCGTTTATTAACTCTTCACTGGCAGGCTCCTCATCAATCCAGTAAATTTCCTGATCTATTGAGAATCCGTCAATATCGCTGCCAACAATAAAACGGGGCTGCTCATTGTGGATTACAAAGATTTTGTCGGGTAAAACCTGAGAATTGTCTGCTAAAAGAAATTTTGGTAGCATGTTTTTTATTTTTGAGATTTATTAATTGTACAACCTCTTTTGTACAATCAAAAATACAATATTTTAGTCAATCAAAACGCTTTTTGAAAATTTTTAATATTTATTTTGAAAAAAATTAATGCTCTGTTAATCTGTTATATACTACAACCGAATAAAAAAGTGATTAAATTATTGAAAGCTTAAGAATGTATATTACATGACTATATATCAATACAATAGACTTAATATCCGGCGTTAATTGGTAATATGCTATCCGCGACTAACTCGAAATTTTATTCCTGATTGATGTAGTTTAAGCATTAAAGATTAGTTCAATAATTATACTTTTACGGGGTAACAATAAATTGAATGTGACTTATGCGACAATTAAACGAATTTTTAGGTACAATCGACAGCTATATTGGGGGCGCTCAATGGTTTGTTTATTTCCTGTTGGGAACGGGACTTTTTTTCACTATCTATTTAAGATTTCCGCAGTTTAGATACTTAAAATATGCTGTTAAAATTGTAAGAGGTAAGTTTGACAGACCAGGCGACAAAGGTGATGCCTCTCATTTTCAGGCTCTTACTGCAGCATTGTCGGGTACTGTTGGTACAGGTAATATTGCCGGGGTTGCATTAGCAGTTCATTTAGGAGGTCCGGCAGCTCTTTTCTGGATGCTGATGACTGCACTTGTAGGAATGACAACAAAATTTGTAGAGGTAACACTTTCGCATAAATACCGTGAGCAAACTTCAGATGGAACAATGGCCGGAGGTCCTATGTATTATATGAAAAATCGGCTGAATATGAAATGGTTGGCTGTAATTTTTGCAGTTGCAACTATTTTTTCTGCTTTTGGTACAGGTAGTTTACCTCAAATCAATAGTATTTCAAATGCTGTATTCTCCACATGGGGGATTAGCAAAATTGTTACAGGTGCTGTGCTGTCAATTTTCCTTGCATTAGTAATTATTGGTGGTATTCACCGGATTGTGAAAGTGACTGACAAACTTGTACCTGCAATGGCCTTGATATACTTTGCAGGATCATTTACTGTTATACTTTATAATTATCAGAACATTATCCCCTCCTTTTATGCAATCATCCACGATGTATTCACAGGAACTGCTGCAACAGGTGGATTTTTAGGGGCAGGGTTTGCCTTTGCATTTAACCGTGGCGTTACTCGTGGATTATTTTCAAATGAGGCGGGCCAGGGTTCAGCACCTATTGCACATGCCGCTGCCAGAGCACATGAACCGGTTTCGGAAGGTTTGGTCGCATTATTAGAACCCTTTATTGATACAGTTATTATCTGTATGCTCACAGGAATGGTATTGCTGTCATCGGGAGTTTGGAAAGAAAAATTTCAAAACCGGTTTCAGGCTTCTGATATGCAGGTACTTGCAGTTCGTTTCGATGAAAAATTACCACAAGATGTTGAAGTTCTGAGGCTTCATCTGGCCGGGATTAAAACACAGCAGACCTATTCCGGAAAAATTGTCATAAACAACGGCAAAATTGAATCGGATATCACGCTTATTAATGCAAGATCTATAGCAGAAAACGTGCTTGTTTATACTAACGAAAATAAACGATATACCGGAAGTATTGAGGTTAGCAGCGGTATTATTCAAAATGCTGACGATTATCAAATAGAAGGAATGTCATTATTGCATAGTGCACCACTGACAAATGAAGCTTTTGCCCGGAGCTGGCTGGGTGAATATGGAAAGTATATTGTAGCTATTAGTTTGCTTTTGTTTGCTTTCTCAACCACTATCTCATGGTCATATTATGGCGATCGTGCTGTTACATATTTATTTGGAGTAGAGAAGGTATTACCTTATCGAATTATATATGTTATTGGTTTTTTTATTGCATCTTTCGCCGATACAACAATCGTTTGGACACTTTCTGGAATAACAATTGCTTTTATGACTGTTCCAAATCTAATTGGAATATTGTTGCTCCGAAAAGAAATGAAATCTGAGATTGGGCTTTTCTGGAAAGAATATGCAAGTCGTTTTCCAGATGAGAAAGTTCCGAAATAACTATAGTTTCACAAGCTGGTGTTTACTGATATAATCCGGATCTAAAACAACACCTAAACCAGGGTCTGTTGGAACTTTAACAACTCCATTTAAACTCTGCAAAGGTGATGTTTTACACTCGAATACGACATCAGTTTTAAAACCTTTGAATTCATGGTAAGGTAAGGCATTGGGAAGTGCCGATACAAAGTGCATCATATACAGAAACCCTAAATCTCCACCAGTCATGTGTGGTGTACAGGATTTTCCAAAAGCATTTGCCATCAAGGCAACTTTCATTGCACGTATCATTCCTCCGAAATAAAAAGTATCTGGCTGAACGATCTGAAGGGCATTATTGGCTATAAGCCACCGAAATCCGTGAAGGCTGTATTCCTGTTCACCTCCGGCAACCGGAATTGAAAGTGCATCCGCAACCTGTTTGGTTTCCTCGTACCAGTCGAAGGGTACCGGCTCTTCAAAAAATTCAAATTTGTAAGCTTCCAAAATTTTGCCAACACGTATTGCTTCTTCAACTGAATAAAAGCCATTTGAATCGGCCAAAAGAACCATTTTGTCACCAAAAGTTTTCCTGACCAGCGGAATAATTTCCTCTGTTCTACCTTTAGGGCCAACAGCGTAAGCGTCTGTTGTTCCAAACATTAGGCCACCAACTTTAATTTTAAGTGCCTTTGCATTATATTCTGCTACATCACGTTTTATCAGTTCCATAGAGGCCTCCACGGATTTTTCGCGGTATTCGGTGGCCTGATAGACAGCAACTTCAGCGTGGTGGATATCACCTATCAATTGACCGATGGATTTCTTAGCTATACGCCCCATCATATCAAGAATAGCAAATTCAATAGTTGCCAACGGTACACCAAGTGCCATTCCTGATAATCTGAAATTAAGGCTGTAAACATAAACCCTTTCCAACAGCAAGTCAAGGTCCCGGGCATCTTTATTAATAAAAAAAGGTTGCAAAAGATTTATAAAAATCGGATAAAGAGACCTTAACTGACCGCTGTGACCGACTGAAATGCCTTCGTCTCCATCTTTTGATCTGACCCGACACAAAAAACTATTTTTGTAACGCAGTAATTCAAGCGTTTCTATTATCACCGGAGCAGTGAAAAACTCCTTTTTAAATATAGGTTTTTTTAGTATTTCATCAAGTTTTGAGTAAATGTCGGCATTGTCAGTGAATGCTGAATTTGCGAGATTTGAGCTAAAAGAGTTCATTGGCAACGCAGTAGCAGCTCCAAATACCATTGCATTGGTAATAAATTTACGTCTGTTTGTTTCCATGATGGTAGTATTTTAATTATCTGGTTAATTTCACAATATAATAAGGTGTTTCCTTGTTAAGATCAGGCGAAATGATGCCATGTCGGTCATTATCCATAATTTGGAAGAAATACATAAAATCCCATTTAGGATTAATCTGGTCTGCAGAAACAATTGCTTCAAACACATTTTTTTCTCCTGTTGGAAGCATTGTCATAGTCAAGTATTTTTGATCTTGATTTACACTACGATAGCAAAGTCTCGCCCATTTGATACCCGATTTATTCGCCACATTGATAACAACTTTAAGGGGTTGGTTCACCGGATTTGAAGTAATGGGCTGATGAGAAATGTTAAACTTATCATTCCAATCTGAATAGGTTGCAACTTTATACAATGGTGCTTTCGCTACCTCTTTTTCAGTTTTTAAGCTTACTCTTTTTTGCTCAAGTACGGCAATCCCTTTTTCCAATGAAATAAGTTCATCTTTCCAATGTCCGCATAGGTCGGCACCACGAACCCCCATCATCAAGTCGTTAGTATAAACGTCGTTGGCCGAAATTACAATTTGCTTCCATGCATCAATCGCTTTAAGTTCATATTTAATAGCTTCATCGAGTGCAGAAATATCCTTTGTGGTTTCAAACAACCGGTACGAAACTGCTGCCGGTATTCTACGTGAATGATAAAGTGCGAGATTGGATAGAATTTTAAGGTCGGTTATTGTTGATTTAAACTCTTTACTTCTGATTTTTCCTGATGCTTTTTCAGCTTCTGCAACTAATACATTTATACTTTCGGACGTTTGCTTAAACCATTGACTGTTAATTGATGGAAGAATCTTTACTGTTTCACCATTTTCAACGAGGATATGTGCTTCCTCATCGAAATTGGCAAATTGCTGAATGTCGCTGCCTGAATTCAGAGCATATTCCGGTAAATTGCCTAACCGTTGTTTTTCAGCCCAACCTCTGGTCATCGGAAAACCACCGTAAGGATATACAGAGGCAACAATACGCGGCAGAATCCAGCTCGCCTGATGGAGAGCTTTTTCGATATATGGAGCTGTTTTTTTTCCGAAACGCAATTCAAATTCTTTTTCCCATAACTCAGGTGAGGTATTTGGATTATAGCCAATTCGTCCGAACATTTGAAAGAAATGCCAATATCGCTCAAACTCATAATCATAGTAACGGTACTGCGGGTTTAATAACTCAAAAAATTGGGCATCATGGGGTTGAGCCTCCATTTTGGTAGCAAGCGGTTCATTAATCTCATAACCATCACCATCGTACAGATGAGTTGATTCAGCAAAACGGCGTACATATTCGGGGTCACCCCATAAAAGTATCCGTGAAGTACCCCCATTCCACAATCGCCAGTGCATTTTATATTGTTGCGGATACCGAAGCATGTCGGCATAACTGTGTCGGCGAGGGCTTTTTTCCGGATTAATCTGTGTGGGATGAAAAGGCATTCCCATTTGTTCCATCCAATATTTGGTAGTAATCCTGAATTTTATTCCAATGTCCAAAGCACTTTGAACAACCTGTTCCGGCAACTCTTTTGCACGCAGGTCGAGCTGTAGATTTGGTGCATTCTCCTTCATCATCTTGAAAACATCAAACCAAAAAGCAACCTGTTCTTCATTTTTAATTCCCGATTCGTTATGCATCCTGAATTGTATGGCATCCAGATTTGGCACAAGCTTTATAAATTTAGCCAGTGCTTTTTTGGTATAAGCAATAAGATTATCTCCTGTTACTCCCCAAACTAATCCGGGAACTGGTTTATCAGGTGAATTTTTTGTTCCTGGAATTCCACCTCCCTGAACGCCACCCCTGTAAATATGATCCCATATACCAACGGTAAAACGTATGCCCCTTTCGTGAGCCATACTTATCAGTTTATTGAGTGCCTCCAGATTATGTTGTTGCTCCTCCGGTGTGATTCCTACCATCTGAACATCAGAAAAACCCTCTGTATCATAAAAATAAGGATAACATGGAGCAAGGAAACCACCATTCTCATATCCGAATATAACAACCATTGAGTTAAACCTGTTTTGAGCAAGCAGATCAAGGTATCTTTCCCAATAAGCCTCATCGTAAAATCTGCTCTCCCAATA
>CAILKW010000173.1 GCA_903834845.1 uncultured Bacteroidia bacterium
GCAACAGCCTCATAAGCCGCTTTCCGCTCGATGCCGATCTAAGCAAAGCCTTAAAGAGCATTAAATACGATATCAAAACTTACCGTGGTTTTGTAAGTGCATATAAAAACGAAAAGAACCGTGAAGTTAAAAGAGGTTTGCGAAAAATCATCGACACCATAAAAATCGATTTCCGCACCAACATCGACGACCCCTTTAAATCCAAAATCTCCAAAGCCCGTGGCGAACTTGAAAATATCTTAACAGACATCAACACCAAACGCCAATGGGGCGAGAAGATCACCAAAGACCTAAAAGATAAACTCGATAAAGCCACCGCAAAACTCTCAAAACTCGAATCCGAAAAAGAAACCATCATCAACAATGTTATTTACCGCAATGCTTTTGAATGGAGGTTTGAATTTCCAGAAGTTTTGAATGATAACGGAGATTTTGAGGGATTTGATTTAGTGATTGCAAATCCACCTTATATTCAACATAGAGAACTTGCATACATTAGCAGTCATCTGAAAGATAATTACAAAGTGTACTCAGGTACTTCTGATATTAGTTCTTACTTTTTTGAAAAATTTACATTGATTTTAAAACCGAAAGGAATTATTAGTCTAATCAATTCCAACAAGTTCTTTAATGCTGAATATGGTAAGAATTTGAGAAAATTTCTTTCCGATTATAATTTTATATCCATTATCAATTTTGAGCAAGTTCCAATCTTTGAAGAAGCATTAGTATCAAGTGCAATATTCTTAATTTCAAAAGAGATACCATCAGAAACATTCAATTATATCAAGTATTTTAAAGAAAAGGTTCTATCTCTTGATGATAATGTAGAATTGAATAAAAGAAAAATTTCAATCAACCAGAAAGAACTAAAAAATAGCTCTTGGCTTTTTAATGATGCAAATTCAGATAAGATCGTCGGCAAAGTAAAATCGAAAGGCCTACCAATTGGAGAAATACAGGATATAGAAATTAAAAGAGGCATTACAACTGGATATGATGATGCATTCCTAATTGATAAAGATACTTTTTCAATACTTACTAAAAATGATAAAAATACGGAAAGTATAATTAAGAAGGTTTTAAAAGGTGAGCATATAAATCGGTACTGCATTAATTATAAAGATTTGTGGATTATAAATTCGCACAATGGAATTAAAGGGTTTAGTGAGTGTGTAAATATTGAAAGAGACTTTCCTTATATTTTCGAGCATTTTAAATCAATAAATAGTAAAACAAATGGAAAAGTTGAAAATCGTTCTGATAAAGGAAAACATTGGACTAATTTAAGAAGTTGTGCCTTCATAAATGATTTTGAAAAACCAAAAATAGTTTGGGGATTAATTACTGGAAATTGGGGGTTTGCTTGGGATGAAGTGGGATACTTTTTAACAAGTGCATCTTATTTTTTGATTTCAAAACGCATCAATCAAAAATTTATTCTGGGTCTTCTTAATTCAAAATTATTCAGATATTATTTTATTCAAGTTGGAGAATATACAGCAGGTGGAGCCTTTGTTTTAAAAAAGACTTCAATAGAAAAATTTGTTATTCCCAATCACTGTTGTCCGATGAAAAAATAAAGAGTAGGGAGTAAGAAACTCCCTATCTCTTTTCATAGTAGTTTTGTTTCGCAAAAAAATCAACAACTATGAGCAAAACTACATATTTTTTTGGACAATCGGTTTTCGGACAGC
>CAILKW010000174.1 GCA_903834845.1 uncultured Bacteroidia bacterium
AAATAACAGATCATCTAGTAGTTCTGAATAAAGAAAAATACTGGTACCGAAAGCATGTACCAATTCATTAAAGATCATTTTTTCAGGATCATCGAATACCTCTCCATGTGGAAAGGGTTGAATTCTTGCGGTTTTCGGATAGGGGTAGGAAACTACCAATGGCAACCTTTCTACAGGTTTCCAATCGAGTGCCTGCCTGTGGCGTTCTTCACTATTTTGAACCCATTCCGGTTGAAGCGTTTGCTCAAGAACTTTCAATAATGACTTTAATGATTCCATTCTATCCCATTTATTTAAGCTCCGGAAACTGATTCTTTGGATAGGCAAGGATGCATCTTTTGCCTCCCCCTGTTTTCCAACCTTCGGCACCTCCATTTGAAAAACTTCCGCTTGGATCGGCAGCATGAGTGGACCAGATAACCAACATTCCTTCTTTTGTGAAACAGATCGAAGGATATATATTTTGCCGGTCATTTTCTTTGGCTCCTTCATCATCCACAACCACAGGATGGCTCCATATCTTACCTTTGTCTTCAGAAACTGCATATACCAACGGAGTGCGGGGAAAAAACGCCCCATTTTTGATTGGTTTGGCGTGGTCATAAAAAACGATGAGGCGTCCGTCGGGAAGTGTTTTGAGTGTCAAAGGAGAACAGGCTGCGATCATTGTGGTAGCTTCGGGTGCCGACCATGTGTTACCACCGTCAGTTGAAAAGGAACGAAACACAAAACCACTCCCTGTGCGGGCCAGCATGATCAAATGGTTGTCCCCAATTTCGGCAACAGTTGGTTCTGCCATGCCCCTTCCATCATTTAAATCAGCAGGCTTATCCGATTTTTTCCATGTTGTTCCTTCATCATCACTAAAAAAACAAAGACCAAGATTATGATCGCCTTCATAAGTGCCCATTCCTTTTGGCATGTGGCTGACCGGAACAACCAATCTCCCATGGCCCATCTGAACCAACCGGTCGTTCATCACGTACCATACACCTTCAGGACCCCCGATTGTTTTGGCTTTAGTCCAGTGCTTACCGGAATCGGATGAAAAAGATATGACAGGCAATCCTCCGCCATCCAATCCTATCACATGGCGATGGGCCACAAATGCCAATCGTCCGTCTTTTAGCCATAGGTAGGATATACCGCCATCGCTGATCATACCTGCCAGTTCCCAGTCCATTTTCATCCTTTCTTCCTGTTTCCAGGTCCGGCCTCCATCCTTGCTGCGATACTGAAATGGCACCGGAAATTTTGCAGCAAGCTGTTCAAAATTTGTTGGCGGCCGTCCCCATGGTGCACTCATCAACACATCTCCGTTTTTCAACAAAATGGTCCCGGGACCTATGAAAGAACGTTCCGCCGTATGAGAAATAAATAGCTCAGGTTCGACCACAAATTTTGCTTTGAGAAATTCCGGAACACTTTTAACATTGGCAGACTGGACAATCCCTCCTTTAATGGAATCTGCCACAAAACTAATCCCAGAATTGGATGATGAGTTTCGACCGGAATAAAAACCGAGGATCAGGGCAAAGAATGTTGGTAAGAGTGTCGTTTTTATCATCCCTGGATTATTTTTCCAATTCAGAAAATGAAACTTCCTGATACATAATACCTTGGTAAGGGTTTGTGTTTCCGGCTTCGTAAAAGCATCCAATGTTACCATTTGGCAATAGGGTCAAATCGGAATAGGCTGAAGGGCCTGCAAAAAGCACCATAGATTTTGCCCATGTTGAACCGTTGTCGTAACTTATCCTAAGTGTCATATTCTGCCTTTTGTTTTCGTCTGCAGGATTCAGGAACAGCAATTTGCCTTTCCCGGTCTTCTTGTTGGCAATACTAAACAAACTGCCCTGGCAGATGGGTTCCGGCAATGATTGATCACTAAAGATATTTCCCCATGTTGTTCCGCCATCGTTGCTCAATGAAATTTTTCTCGCTTTTTGAGTGCGGTCATAATTTCTCATATTGAGCATCAGTTTTCCATCAGACAGTTCGGCGATAGTACATTCGTTAACTTGGTCTTGAGGGGTTGTTCCACCCAAAGACCATGTTTTCCCATGATCGTCGGAATAGATTATATGCGAGAAATACTTGTTGGTAACAGCCTCAATATGGTCGCAGGGAATGATCAAACGGCTTGCATTTGGTCCTTTTTCGATCTGGATCCCGTGGCAAGGACCAGTTGCATACCATGTCCAATCTTTTAATTTTACAGCAGGGGTGATTTCCTTCGCATCCGACCAGGTTTTGCCATCATCGGCCGATGACAAGATAAAAATCCGGCGTGAATCTTTACTTGTCTGTTTAATAATTTCCGATTCATGGTCTGTCCCAAGATTCCAGGTGGACAACAAATAGATAACACCTGTACTCTTATCCACTACAGGTGCAGGATTTTCGCATACATTTTCCCCGTCGTTCCAGATCACCGAAAGGGTGCTCCAGGTTTTTCCTTTATCTTCCGATCTTTTCAGTACAAGATCAATGTCACCGGTATCTGACGATCCATTTTTCCGGCCTTCTGCAAATGCAAGCACTGTACCTTTTGTTGAAGTGACAATGGCAGGGATTCTGAAGGTTTTATAACCTTCTTTTCCGCTCTCAAACAAGTATTCCGGGGATTTGACCGCTACAGTATTTACCGAAGCAGATTTACATCCAACCAATGCGGCTATCAAGAGCAAGGATCTGAGGCAGACGAAAATAGTTTTGTTCATTTTGTTTTTTTTTAATTTGAATTTTCTTATGAATATGAAATCAACTTCAGTTTTCAAGATCACAAAATTGTTACCCTGAAGAATCTCAATAAATATAATAGAAAATCTTCAGGGTTATATTCATGAAAGAATTGGGAACTTAAATGTTATTAATATCCGGTAGTCTGCACTAATTTTGAATTTTTAGCCAGCACATTGGTATGAATCGCCCAGTAGATCGGGGTTGTTTTACCTTTCAAATTGGGTATGAACTGATAGATATCGACCACCCCCGATTTGTGTGCCCTTACCAGGTCCTACCATCTTTTATTTTCATGGAACAATTCCCTTCCACGCTCATCCAAAATTTCCTTTTCAACCAATGCTTTGTTTGTTTCCGTATAAACTGCAATACCGGCTCTGGTCTTCACCTTATTGAGATAGGTAAGCGCATTGTCTATCTGTCCAAGGGCTGCATAAGCTTCTGCTTTTAAAAGAAACATGTCAGACAATCTATAAATAATGAAGTCACTATCAGGAATTCTGTCGTCCGCATATTTGGTTCCGGTGAACTTATTAGGCCAGTAATTTTTAATTACCCCTTTCATGATTTCAGGAATGTAGGTTCTTGCAATCCGCTTATCTGTTGGATATTTTGCAAACAAAGCCAAAGCATCAGTACTTAAACAGTAAGCTTGCTGACCCACCAACGACATGGGAAGGTCAAGGGCATTATCGGCTCCTGAAGATGTATCGAAACGAAGGAATGCATTGGTGTATGCACCACTTGTAAACTCACTCCGATTAAGATAAAGAGAAAAGATTATTTCACTGTTTTTTCTGCTGTCGAAAATGCTTGCATAAGTTGTCATCAAAGCTGCTGTTGATTTTTCAACCTCCGTAATGGCGGCAATAGCTGCGTTCAGATCGGTTGCACCACCGCCAAGAACTTTGCCTGACCACATTTTCACATCGGCAAGAAGGGCATAAACTGAAGGTTTTGAAAACCTGTATTTGTCCACAAAGTCTGTTTCAGGGAATAAGCCAAGGGCTGCTGTGATATCCGCATTGATTTGGGTAAATACTTCGACAACCGGACTGCGTGGATAAAGGGGCTCATTTTCATTCTCAACAGATTTCAACACCAGAGGTACATCACCCCATATTTTTGCCAGGTAAAAATAAATAGTTGCCCTCATGGCATACGCTTCTGCCTTAATTCGGTTTTTATTTACCGTACTATTGAAAGGAAAGGATTCGATTTTTTCCAATAATAAGTTGCAATGGCCAATGGTTCCGTAGTAAGAAGTCCAGTCAACTGTATTACCCGGAGTTATGCTTTGCGCCCAATAGGATGAAAAGCGGGCGTTATAGCCTTGTTTCCATAATTCACTGCGGTCTTCACCCATTGACATATCGTCCATGTGACTACGGTAACGGGCGTAAATCCCTGTCATATAAGGATTAAAGTCTCCTTCGTTCTGCCAGTAATTCTGGCCTGTAATCGATGACCTGATGGTAACATCAAGAATTTTATCGCATGAGATGATGGAAAGTGCGAATAAAACCAGACTATATTTTAATATTTTTGTTCTCATATATTGTTATATAAATATTTTACAATTTCTATCAATCAGTACTTTAGAATTGAAGAGTGGCACCTAAAGTAAATTGCCTTGGCCGTGGATAGCCCCCTTCATCATATCCCTTGTAAACTTCAGGATTGAACCCTTTGTATGCTGTCAGGTAACCAATGTTGTATATCCCACCATTTAGAGTAACACTTTTCATTGATACCAATTTGCATAATTTGGAAGGTAAGTTGTAGGAAAGTGAGATTTCCCTGAGAGCAAGGAAATCGCCTTTGGAATAGTAGATTGAGTTGTCAACCCCGTAAGAATTATCGAGTCCAACGCCTGAATAACCAGTTTGTGAACCTATAAACCGAAGGTGATTACGGAAACCTATGTCATAGTCGGCAAAACTGAACCGGGGGTATTTTTTTCCGGAGTCACCTTGTTTTTGCCATACATCGCTCCCAAGCGCCTCCATTGGGGCACCTTCGTTTGACGAGCGGCCTTGTCCCATGGCACGGCCCAGTTCGCCATCGTTAATGACGTGACCCATTGCATAATCCATGTTGATCCTGAGAATGAAACCTTTGTATTTGAATGTATTTTGAATACCTCCGATTTTGTCTGGCACACGGTAGCCCATGAAAACTAAATCTTTCTCATTAATCAGGTTATCACCGTTAAGATCAGCCCAGTTGACATCTCCCGCATGTTTTACTTTCCCAAGATTTGCTGCTGGTAACATCATGTCCTTTATTGGTGAAGCGGCTGCTTCTGCATCTGTTGAAAATATTCCATTCGATTGCCATGCCCATAATCCAAGTGGACGTTCCCCTTCTGCATAACCTCCGACTTCAATGTCTTTACCAAGTACCGGATCATAAATTTTGCCTCCGTTGATGCGGTTTTTATCTCTGCCATTTGAAGGTAAAGAAACAACCAACTGCTTATTATAGGCAAAAGTCAAACTTGAATTCCATGTCAGGCCTGCAACATCTATGATTTTAGCATCCAGACCAAGTTCAATTCCGCTGTTTCTTAATGAGCCAACATTATACTTTATGCTGCTAAAGCCTGTCTCTGCGGGCAATGGAAGATCAGCTAACCTGTTTTTTGTCAGTTTATTGTAAAGATCCACTGTCAGATTAAGCCTGCTATTAAAAAATCCCATATCTATACCTGCATCAAAAGCCTCAGTTGACTCCCAAAGTAGA
>CAILKW010000175.1 GCA_903834845.1 uncultured Bacteroidia bacterium
GACAATTGAATAACATTCTTCAAAATCAATATTTGTAAAGCCTGTTTTTAGAAGCAGCACCTTAAGTTTCTCAGGATCAAATCCATTGTGACCATCAAAACCCTCGCCATGAAAAGATCCGTCTTCGGGATAAAGATCGGCAATTGCAAGAAATCCTCCGGGCAAAATCATTTTAAAGAATCTGTCAAATATTGCCGGAACATCTGCGATATGGTGCAAAACCATCTGATTAAATATCAGATCAAATGATTGTTCAACTATCTCATTTTCTGCATTTGAACAAAATGGAAAAAGATTGGAAGTTTTTCGATGTATGACCTTTTCTTCCATTACGCGCACCATCTCCTGAGAGCTATCCATCATCACTATTGAATCTAACTTTTCTGCAAGGATAAAACTTAGGATACCGGTTCCTGCACCAAATTCGAGTGCCTTCATTGTAAGTTTCAGAGGAATCATCTCTTCCATTTTCTGTGCAATTGCAATCGAACGTTCAGTATGAACCGGATTCTCGTCCCATGTACGCGCTACATTATCGAAATTATTCATTTTAAAAGTTTTTATTAACGAGACAAATATAATGCGTTTGACGATCAAAAGTATTCTCCTTGAAATATAATAAGTTAAACCCCAAATTGCGAAAGTTGGTATTTTATAAGACAGCAATTTAAAATAAATTTCAAATGGTCCGTAGGATTTTTTGCATTATTGTTTCTAATAAGAAAAATCATTACCTTTAAACAATAAATCCAGCTGCATTAATGGGTGATCAGGAGAGTATAGAAAGAGTATTATCAGGTGATACAGACCTATTTTCGAATTTGGTTCGGAAATATCAGTCGCGGATATTCTCGCTCTGTATGGGATTTGTGCATCAGAAAGAAGATGCTGATGATCTTTCACAGGAAGTTTTTATTAAAGCATATCAGTCTTTGCGAAGCTACCGCGGTGATGCATCATTTTCGACATGGATTTACAGAATCGCTATTAATATTGCCCTTAACTATGTGAAAAACAAATCGAAGAAGAACATATTTCAGCGGATTGACGATTTTATGACAACAGGAAAAAGTAATACATTACAAACAGTTTCAATGGATACAGCTGATCCGGAGCAAATCCTTATTGACACACAAAAGCGTGAAATGGTAAACAATGCCCTAAACTCACTTCCTGAAAATCAAAAGATTGCTATCGTTTTAAGTAAATATGACGATTTGCCGCAAAAAGAGATTGCAATTATTATGAATACTACTGAAGGAGCTGTTGAGGCCTTGCTTCAACGGGCAAAAGTAAACCTTCGAGAGAAATTATCTGATTTGAATAAAAAAAATCAAAATCACCGTAGGAAAAATTGAATATTGGTTTCTAAACAACAAAAATGAATATCATGAACTGTCAACAATGCCTCCAAAATGTGGATGCTTATATTGAAAAGCGACTCCCCGAAAATAAAATTGCAGAGGTGAAAAAACATCTTGAGGTTTGCTCTGCGTGCTCCGAATTGGTATTCTTTGGTGAAATTGCTGAAAAAGTAATAACTGAAGAAAAAGCATTGAATGTGAATCCATACCTTTCCGTTAGAGTTATGACTCAGATAAATATCTCAAAATTAAGTGAAAAAGGCTACAAGAGTATTGGTTCTTTTACCGGAATTCTTCGTCCTTTTTTAGTAGCTGCATCTATAACGGTTGCTGTGTTTCTGGGAATTATTGGAGGGAATAACTATCAACCAAAATCCTCTTCCAATGATATTCCGGAGGAGATGGTTTACATTAATGATGCTAACCTTGAATCACTTGACTTGTTAATCAACGAGTAATATCAAATATATAATGGATACTGAAACTAAATATAAATCTGCACTTTGGATATTGATTGTAATGACTGTAATGAATGTTACTTTTCTTGCGACTATAGGCTTTAACAATTACAAATCCAATAGAATTACTGACGAAGTAACAGCTACTTCGGTAAAAACAGAAACTGATGTGATTGAGTTTAGTGGTCGCTATTTTCGCGACCAACTTGCCCTTACCCCCGAACAGATGGATAAATTCAGAGTTTTCAATCCTATCTTCAGACAGCAGGCTAAACAAATCGCAGTTGATCTTTCACTGAAACGAGAAGAGATGATGCAAGAGATGGTATCCACTACTTCAGATACAATACTTTTGAAAAATCTCTCTTTTGAGATTGGAGCACTTCACAGTCAATTAAAAATAATCACTTTCCGGTACTATTCGGATATTAAGAAGATTACGAACAATGAACAACAACAGAAACTCGCTGATCTGTTTAGTAAGATGTTTCTAAATGACCTTCCGGTGGAACATCAGGGAAATGGAGAACCTCAAAGATGGCGGCGTGGGAGAGGTTTCAATCAATAGATTTCAACAACAATTAATTATTAAAAAGATGAAAACAAAGCTTTTATTGACAGGATTAGCCATTGTGGCTTTAACGGTTATTGGTAATGGTCAGAACAAGGGAAATGGTTGTGGCAAAGGTCCATGCAACGGAGCAGGAAGAGGAGCGGGAAAATGTCAGGGTATGAATATGGCTCGTGCCGACAGTACTGGCAAGGCTAATTGCGCCAACTTTGCAAATGGCTCAGGCAAAGGGAATTGTATGAACAATGCAAACGGGGCAAAGCAAGGATGTGGAAAAGGATGCGGAACAGCCTTTGTTGACAGCAACAAAGACGGAATTTGCGATAAACATCAAAATAGCCAAAAAAAGTAGTTTTTACAACCACATTTCAACCACCCTTCAAACGGTCTTTACAACCACCCTTCAAGCGGTCTTTTTCAGACCCTTGAAGCGGTGGTTTGTAGCATATCAACCGCTTTGAGGGTTTTCAACCGCCCTTCAAACGGTCTTTTTCAGACCCTTGAAGCGGTGGTTTGTCCCGGTAGTGTAAACCTAAA
Source organism: uncultured Bacteroidia bacterium (assembly GCA_903834845.1). Classification (GTDB taxonomy): domain Bacteria; phylum Bacteroidota; class Bacteroidia; order Bacteroidales; family Prolixibacteraceae; genus JAAFHB01. The sequence goes on from CAILKW010000175.1 coordinate 2,931, forward strand.
AGTACTCCCTTTTCCTACTTCACTTTCAACCCAAAATCGTCCGCCATGTTTTTCGATAAAATCCTTGCAGATAATCAAGCCCAAACCAGTACTTGGTTCACCTTCGGTACCTTTGCGACCTATGTTTGCATCGAGACGGAACAGATTATCAATTATATTTTTATTCATCCCAATACCAGTGTCAGTTATTGATATTTCAACTGAACTATTGGTAGTTACATGAGCAGAAATAGTAATTTTTCCTTCGTTGTGAGTAAATTTTACTGCATTGAAAACTAAGTTACGCACCACGCTTTCGAACATTTGTTTATCAGCCAATACCGTCAGATCGTCTGCTATGGAGATGGAGATATCAATCATTTTCTTATCAGAGGTATCGCGAATCAGTGCCACAATATCACCTATTTTATCAGAAATATTAATGGATTTAGGGTTAAAACTTATTAAACCGCGCTGCATCTGCGACCATTCGAGCAGGTTTTCGATCAAATTGAATAGTTTGTTAGCCGAGGTTCGCATATTTATAGCAAGCCGTTGAACTTTTTCTAACGGATAAGTCAGCAATTCTTCGGGCTTCGATGGTGAAAATCCAAGAAGTGTCTGAAACGGGCTACGCAAGTCGTGGGCAATAATGGAGAAGAATTTATCTTTTTCGGCATTTAGTAAATTCAATTGGTCGTTTTTAAGTTTTATTTCTTCTTCAATCCGCTTTCGCTCGGTGATGTCGCGGGCACTGGCAAGAACGCCGAGAATTTTCCCATCCTCGTTATGATATACGCTTGCATTGTACAATACATCTATCAATTTATTAGACGAATGGCGGATAGTGATCGGATAGTCAACCACTTTACCCTGCTCGAATACTTTCTGATAGACAATTTTTGCTTTGGCCTGCTCCGTAAAATAATCCGAAAAGTCGGTTCCGATCAGTTCATTGCGTGTCAACCCTGTGGCATTTTCGGTTGCGGTGTTGACATCGGTAATTTTACCATGGGCATCGATCGTTACCAATGGGTCGAGGCTTGCTTCAATAAGGCTACGTGCGTAAAGGGAGGCGATTCGCTGCTTTTCTTCACTTTCGCGAAGTGCTTCTTCTGCCTTTTTGCGTTCAGTTATGTCATTAACAACAGTAAAACGGTATTTTGTATCTTGTATATAAATATTTTCTGATGACATCAATACATGCCTGGTGTCGCCGTTCTTTGCTTTAATACCAACTTCTGCATTTGTTAAATTGCCATTGTTATCTTCTTTTAGTAGTAATTCGTTTAGAGTTTCAGCGGTTAAAATTCCTAATTCAATTGATGTTTTCCCTATTACTTCATTTTTATCGAATCCAAGTAAAGTATGAAATGCATCATTTACTTCAATGTATTTGCGAGTGTTCAAATCGGTTAAACCACAGGCCGATGGGTTGATATGAAATAATTTTGAAAACTTTTCTTCAGATAACGTGATTTTTGATATATCCTTAGTGACACCAAATATTGCGGGTTTGCCGTTCCATATTCCATGTGATACCCTTGTTTCGACCGGAATTTGAATCCCTGATTTTGTAACAATGGGAACAGGGCAAAAAGAAGCCTTCCTACTTAACATTTCGCCAACAATCCTTCCTGCTTCGTCCCGACGTGCAGGAGGATGTATCATAAGAATTGACTTTCCGAAAAGTTCTTCTTCTGTATATCCAAGCCGATTGGTAACTGTCGTATTTATATGTATTACATTGCCTTGTATATCGAGAACAAAAAGGAAATCATCTATGGTATTAAAGAAGATTTCATAATTTTGCTGGGTTTGAGCCAATAATTCTTCAGCGTGTTTGCGCTCGGTAATGTCTCTGTTGCTTATACGACGGCCTAAATAATTCCCCTTGCCATCAAAAACAGGTCTGCATAAATGACTAATATGTACTACAGAGCCATTTTTTTTAATTATTCTAAAATCCATCTCCTCAACAGTATTCAAGTACTCTAAGGGATGTGTTTTTTTGAAATGGCGGTAAAATAACTTTGCATCCTCTGCATGAACTATCCTTTTTATAAGCAACCTGTCTGAAATAAACTCCATCGGTTTATATCCGGTTATTCTTTCGCAAGAGGGAGATATGTAAATAATCTGGCTATCCGTTCCTTCCCAGTACTCCCAGTCGTATGTATAATCTGCAACGGTACGGAATTTCACTTCGCTTTCCCGCAATGCTTTTTCCATGTTTTTTTGGGAAGTAATATCCCAGTTGGTGCCAATCATTCGTAAGGGATTTCCTAAACCATCGCGTTGAACGATAGCACCCGCTCTGATATAGCGAACAGATCCATTAGGCAACAGTAACCTAAACTCGGTATTAAACTCTTTTTCTCCGCGTATAGCTTTATGGATTTCTGCATCGCATCTTTCCATATCGTCAGGATGAAGACCTGCCCTCCAGGATTCGTACCCACCCGCAAAACTCTTTTTTTCAACTCCGTAGAGTTCAAACATCTTATTGTCCCACAATAGAATATTATTTACAATATCGTAGTCCCACAAACCAACACCGCCAGCAAGTGTGGCCAATGCCAGTTGAGCCGATGTTTGTTCCATTGCCTTCATAATATTCTTGCTCGCGGTTATGTCAACCATGTTTATAAAACATTGTTCACCGTTTTTAGGGGCGATGCCGGTAAGTTGAACATAAATTGGCAACATGCCATCCAAAGTTAGAGTTACCTCACATGTTTCATTCGCATTGCTGATAAATGCACTATCAATAAAGTGATTAAAGGATGGTCTGCTATCGTTGGAAACAAAAAAGCCAAATCTGCTATTTAATAAATGCGATCGTTGTTTGTTCAGAATCCTCGCCGCGCTAAAGTTTATTTCAAGAATACTGCCTTCTTTTGAAAGGGTAAAATAACCAGTTGGAGCATAATCGTATAATTCGGTATATTTTTCGGTTGCAGCTTCAGCCTGTTTTTTGGCGAGCATGAGTTCATCGCACTGCATTTCCAGTTCAATCTGATGAACTTCAAGCTCATTTATGAGTTTCAGCATTTCGGTTTCCGTGGTAGTTGCAGAGACAAGGAAATCCTTGTCTTTACGGTTTTTCAGATATTCTTCTGCCTTTTGACGAAGTATTTTTGCTTTTTCTAAATTACCCCCCCCCCATTTTCCATGATATTATAAGTTATATTCAATTAAATTTGTTTAATATACATAAAACACTGACAGACAAAAGTTTTTTGCTCCAAATTGTTTAGTTTTTGAAATAGCTTGCAAAAATAACGGAAAATAAACAGTAATCAAATATACAAAACTAATTCTTTTCAACCACCCTTCAAACGGTCTTTTTCAGACCCTTGACGCGGTGGTTTGTCCCGGTAGTGTAAACTTAAAAGTACTCCCTTTTCCTACTTCACTTTCAACCCAAAATCGTCCGCCATGTTTTTCGATAAAATCCTTGCAGATAATCAAACCCAAACCTGTGCTTGGTTCGCCTTCTGTACCATGTCGGCACGAATTAACATCAAGTCGAAATAGATTATCAATCATACTTTTATTCATGCCAATACCAGTGTCAATAATTGATATTTCAACTGAATTATTGAGTGTTACATTGGCAGTAATAGTAATTTTTCCTTCTTTGCGAGTAAATTTTACCGCGTTTGATACTAAGTTTCGTATAATACCTCCAAACATATTTTCATCTGCCGAAACCATTATATCTCCGGGAATATCGTAACATATCGCTATTTTTTTTATACTGGCAGCATCTATAATTGAAACTAAATTCCACAAAATTTTCTGCTTTAATAAAAATGTCTTAGGGTCAAAAGTAATTAAGCCTCTTTGCATACGCGACCATTCTAAAAGGTTTTCAAGTAGTCCAAAAAGATTTGTAGCTGAGTTCTTTATATCCACTGCAATCTCCTGAATCTCGACCATAGTTAAGTCTGACAATCCCTCTGCCAACAGACCTGACAATCCCAAAAAACCGTGGAAAGGGCTTCGAAGGTCGTGAGCAATAATAGAGAAGAATTTGTCTTTTTCGGCATTTGCTTTTTGAAGTTCTTCGCTTTTAAGTTTGATTTCTGCTTCCGCCAGTTTACGTTCTGTGATGTCGTGTATTATTGAGAATAGAATTTGTTTTTCCTGAAAATTGATTGGCGATGAATGTACTTCAACAGTTCTTTCTTCTCCACTTGCTAACTTGTGCGGGAAATTTATACAATTTTGTTCTTCGTTCAATGCTTTTTCACGCGCAATTCTCACTTGTTCTATAGGTAAAGTATTAATTTCGTGAATATTCATCGAACACAGCTTCGATTTGTTATAACCATAAAACCTTGCTGCAGAATCGTTAGCATCAATAATTGAACCTGACACCGGCTCTACGAGAAGCATTATTGCACTATGTCGTTCGAACATATTTTTGAACCGAGTTTCACTTTCTTTCAGTAATATTTCAGCTTTTTTACGGTCGGTAATGTCTCTGGCTGCAGTGTATAGATATTTGTGTCCTTCGAGGATAACACCTACAGCATTGATCTCGACATTGCGAAATGTTCCATCTTTGCGGCGATGTACGGTCTCGAACATTCAAGGGTGTAAAATAAGTTTAGCGATCCTCGCTACAAGTTCCTGACTCGAAAATTGCATATCCCAATCAGAAACATTTAGTTGCAACATCTCTTCATGGGTATAACCCAGCATGCTACAGAATGCTTGATTGGCTTCAACAACGTTTCCCTGATCATTCAGAACATGAATACCATCGCAAGCAGTCTGTAGCAGTGTTTGGTTGTGTGGTGACATGCTTGCCAACAAGTCTTCTGCTTTCCTGCGATCGGTAATATCAATTGCTGTGAGAAGGCAGTATTCTCCATTTTGGGTGAGAATACCGGAAAGTAACACATTAATTGGCATGTTGCCCGTTATTGAGAACGTCACCTCGCAAGATTGTTTTGAATCGCCATTAAATATTTCACTGAAAAAATGACTGAAGATGTGTTTTGTATCAGGCGAAATAAATATAGAAAACATATAGCCAATTAAACTCTGGCGGTAATCACCAAGCATACGAGATCCTTGGAGGTTTAGTTCAATAATCTTACCCTCTTTTGAGAGGGTAAAATAACCTGTTGGTGCAAAATCGTATAATTCGGTGTATTTTTGGGTTGCAGCTTCAGCAATTTGCTTTTCATCTTCAGCATGTTTTTGTGCGAGCAAAAGTTCGTCGTTCTGCATTTCCAGCTCAATCTGGTGAACTTCCAACTCATGTATGAGTTTCAGCATATCAGTATCAGACCGATATGCGGGTGAAGATGCCATTTTTGCTTTCAACTTATCTTCAGCCTTTTGGCGTAGGATTTTCGCTTTTTCTGATTTATCTCCCCCAATTTTCATAATATTGTATGTTATACTAAATTATTCGAAAGATCATTTTTAAACAAAACATTCAAACACAAAAGCTTTTTGCGTCAAAGTATTTGTCCCCAAAAACATATAAAGGTAATGTAAAATTATCCGGTATCCAAATGAACAGATTAAAATATGTTTTTGAACCCATCCTTCAAGCGGTCTTTTTCCACACCCTTCAAGCGGTCTTTTTCATCACAATCAACCGCTTCGAGGGTTTTCAACCGCTCGAAGGGTTGGGTTTTCAACCGCTTTAAAGGTTGAGTTCTTCGAATGATAAATCCATTAACGGGTATTTTTCCCATCCTGCAAAGTCGAAATGCCACCATTCTGATACGTAAAGTAGAAATCCGAAATGTGTCATTATATCGAATAAAAGTTTTCGGTTAGCGATTACAGTGTCGGGTAAAAGTGTGTATTGAGTGTGAGCTTTGGTGCTGAAATCATCGAATTCAGTAGGCATTGGAATCTCTTTTCCTGTGTTTCTTTCAACAAGTGTTACATCAATGGCACAACCACGGTTATGTCGCGAGCCATAACGCGGATTAGCTACAAAATTCGAATCGGGGTAAACTTCGTAAAAACGCAATGTTGCGGTGTATGGACGGTAAGCATCGTAGATTTTTAATCCTAATCCATAATGAAATAACGAATCCTGCACTTTTTGAATCGCATCAGCCACAGGTTTTCGAACAAAGGCTCTTGGAGAAGTATAAATCACCTCGCCTGTAAAATTGTTTGCTGTTGCATAGCGAATATCAAGCACAACCCCATTAATCTTTTTGGCCAGGTCTATCATTAACATTTGGGGATTTTCGGCTACTTGTTGATTATAGGCTGCCACAGTTTGGGTGAGCGGAAGGTTGAATGGGTTTCTGTCGGATTGAATAATCTGACTGTTACAGGAAGATATTCCTAAAACGGAAATCACTGAAATGGAGAAAAGAAGCGACAATTTGATTCGTACCATAACTTAAACCAGTGTGAATAAAACGTTACCAAAAGTATTAAGAATTCATTTTATCCGACCCAAATAATCAGAAAATATCATCATTCAAAAAATTTAAGTCTATTTTTGTGAAATTATTTATAATACAGAGCTTATGAAGCCAAAAACAGCTGCTCAGTCAGGTACCTTCGAGTCGAGTGATGTGATCTTTTTAATCGAGCCACTTCCCGACAATTCCGGCAGAAAACTTGAGATTTCCTCTACCGTAATGCAACAATTCGGAGTCAGTTTCAATGCTATTGTGCTGGAGATGCTTGATCAGTATGAAATGACAGATATTCACTTAATTGCAAAGGATAAAGGTGCTCTTGAACCAACGATTAAAGCCCGACTCGAAACAGCAATAAAACGTTCGCTCAACATACAGGAGGGAACCATAAAATAATCAACAGAAATGACAAAAAACGTTAAAAAGCGAAGATCAATGCTTTACATTCCGGGAAATAATCCGGCAATGATACAGCAGGGTGGAGTTTATGGAGCCGACAGCATTTTACTTGATCTTGAAGATGCCGTTGCCCTAAACCAGAAGGATGCTGCCCGTACATTAGTCAGAAACATGATTAAAGTTGTCAATTTTTACGATTCCGAGGTTTGTGTCCGGATCAATCACCTAAGTACTCCTTTCGGATTGGCCGATCTGGAAGAGATTGTGCCTTTGCAACCGTCAGCGATACGTTACCCAAAAACTGAATCGGCTGATGAAGTTGCTGAATTATTAAAGATTATTGAAAAAATAGAAGATCGTCATGGTCTTCCGCACAATAAAATGACCCTTCATGCAATGATAGAAACGGCAATGGGAGTTCAGAATGTTTTTAATATTGCCAGTAAGTTCAGCCGTGTTGACGCTATAACTATTGGCGGACAGGATCTTACAGCAGATATGAATATCATTTACACTCCCGATGGTGTAGGGATAGATTTTGCGCGTAAAAGAATCGTGATGGCTGCAAAAGCAAGTCATATTGATGTGATTGATACTATTTTTCCTGATGTAAACGATGAAGAAGGTTTACGCAAAGAGACCGAATATGCAAAAAAGATCGGTTTTACCGGAAAAGCAGTTATAAATCCACGTCAGATTGATATTATTCACAAGGTGTTTACGCCTACAGAAGAAGAGATCAGGAAGGCATACCGTATCGTTAAAGAGTTCAGAACCAATAGTGCAGCAGGAGTCGGAGTTTTTGCCATAGATGGTAAGATGATTGATGCTCCTATTGTGGCAAGGGCAGAGTATATATTGAAACTGGCAAATGTGACTGTTGGGTATTAGGGGTTGGTTGTTGTCGGTTGTCGGTGTTGTCGGTTGTCGGTTGTCGGTGTTGTCGGTTGTTGGTTGTTGTCGGTTGTTGGTGTTGTCGGTGTTGTCGGTTGTCGGTTGTTGGTTGTTGGTTGTGGTTGTTGTCGGTTGTTGGTTGTTGGTTGTGGTTGTTGTCGGTTGTCGGTTGTCGGTTGTTGTCGGTTGTTGGTTATGGTTGTTGTCGGTTGTGGTTGTTGTCGGTTGTCGGTTTTTGGTGGTTAGTAACTGTTTACTGCATACTGTTTACTGCATACTGTTTACTTCTTACTGCCTACATCTTACTGCCTACTGCATACTTCTTACTGCATACTGCTTACTTCTTACTGCATACTGCTTGCCTGCCAATGTCATTTTAAAATTTTAGGACAAACATTAAAAAATATATCTGTAATGTTAAATAGTTTAGGTAGAGAGATTCCCGAATATATTGAGGGAATAGGAGTACTGGAACCTTTTCAGGGAGCATTAACGAAGCTTGGCAAAGGTTGGATGGATGAACCTACCATACCTGCGCCGAACAGAGCGTACTTACCTCACCAAAGTAAGATTTGTAAAACGCTCGAAGAGGCCATTTTAAGATGTAATCCGCACAATGGAATGACAGTTTCGTTTCATCACCATTTGCGAAATGGGGATATTCTTTTGGTTCAGACACTTACGATTCTTCATAATATGGGAATTCGTGATATTACGCTGGCATCATCATCGCTTAACGAGTGTCACGATCCGATTCTTTCTTACCTGAAGGACAGAACTGTAACGAAAATATTTTCTTCGGGTATCCGTAACCAACTTGGGCGTGCCATAGCTTTGGGAGTACTTGATATTCCTGTTGTTATTCACTCTCATGGGGGAAGGGTACGCAGTATTCATACCGGTAAGATTCAGATTGATCTGGCCATAATACCTGCATCTGCTGCCGATTGTGAGGGAAATGCAACAGGTTCGCACGGGAAATCGGCTTTTGGCTCAATTGGTTATGCAGTTATTGATGCGCGATATGCCAATCAGGTAATTGTTGTGACTGACAATTTGGTTGACTACCCATGTATTCCGCTTTCTATTTCCCAAAATTTTATTGATCATGTTGTAGTTGTTGATTCGATAGGTGATGCCACGAAAATTGCCACCGGAACAACACGAATTACCAAATCGCCTATGGATTTGAGGATTGCAAAACTTGCAGCCGATGTTATAGAACATTCCGGGTTCTTTGTGCCTGGATTTGCCTTTCAGGTTGGGGCAGGCGGAGCATCACTCGCTGTTGCTAAATTTATCCGCGAAAAGATGAAGGCAAAAGGGGTAAAAGGTAGTTTTATGCTGGGTGGTATTACCTCCTATTGTGTTGATATGTTGAATGATGGACTCTTTGAAACAATTTTCGATGTGCAATCATTTGATGCAGTGGTGAGTAATTCATTACTGAATAATCGCCGCCACATTGAGATTCCTGCCGCGCTCTATGCTAATCCGTTCAATTGTGGTTGTATTACCAATAAGATTGATGTAGTGGTACTTGGAGCACTTGAGATTGATATTGATTTTAACGTGAATGTAATCACAGGTTCCGAAGGTTATATACGAGGGGCATCAGGCGGTCATTCTGACACAGCTTCGGGTGCAAAACTTACTGTAGTGGTTTGTCCTTCATTCCGGGGACGTATTCCAATTATCAAAAAAAGGGTACATACAGTAGTCACTCCCGGCGAAACAGTTCATGTTCTGGTAACAGAGCGGGGAATTTGTGTGAATCCAGCTTTTAAAGAACTGGAAGAAAATCTCCGTAGGGCAGGTCTCAATATAAAGGATATTCGTGATCTTGAAATTGAAGTAGATACTATAACCGGAATTCCTGAGCCTCTCGAATACACAGATAAGATAGTGGGAATTGTCGAATATCGCGATGGTACCATCATTGATGTGATTCATCAGATTAAAGAAAAATAATAAAGGAGAAAAACCATCGAACCACTTCAATCCATATTGGAAGCTCGTGATCAAAGGGCTTTTATAAAAAGCCAGATTTCCCGAAAGGGATTGCCCAGCCTTAGTTTAAGCCTGAATGTTCCGGGTTTTCCAAAAAGTAATCCTACTCTTCAAAATTTTTTCAAACATTGTTTGCAAGACCTGAAATATGCACTTAAAGCTAATCTGATCGAAATAGATGAATATGAGGCGATTGAATGTTGTGACGCGGCTGGTGATTTTTACCTCGTTCCTTGCTTTGCCAAGACAATAAATCTGCAGTTTGTCAAACAGGTTTGTGAATCATTCGAGCTAAACCATCCATTAGGACGTTTTATTGATGCAGATCTGAATGATCAACAGGGAATCAGTGTCTCGTCTGGAAAATCGAAGCTGTGCTTTTTTTGTCTCGAAAGACCAGCAATAGAATGTAGGCGCGAAAACGCTCACGATCCTGAAGAGGTGAGATCTTTTATGTTTTCAAGAATTGCAGGTTATTGCTCTCAACTGCGCGAAATTGAAATAATTAAAAAGCTATCATCTTTGGCCCAGCAGGCGCTTCTTTACGAAATATCACTTACACCTAAGCCGGGACTTGTTGACAAATTCAGTAATGGCAGTCATGCTGATATGAATTATCAAA